>WJKD01000958.1 GCA_014729315.1 Promethearchaeota archaeon
ATACCCCAGAGGAATTTATCAATAAAAGAGCGACCTTTAAATAATTTTTTATTTAAAAGAGCTTTTCCATCAAACTGGGAAGTGAAATAACTCTTAAAACGTTTTGCGAATTTTCGTCTTCTCGAAACAGTTTTACCAATACTCTGGTTCACGGCCATCCCAAAAAAATAAGCCTGCATATATGAACGATAGGAAAGTTGATGATGTTGACAACCCCAATATTCAACCCATCTCAAATTCATCTCCTTAGGTGTGTTGTTAGTAACCATAACCTGCGAAATTAAGAGAGGATTGTCTCCATAGGGAGCAAAAATAAGCTGATCGATTTTGTATTTCTCATTTGAAACTTTTTTACGATAATAACCTACTCCGAAAAAACGTTCAAAATTAGGATTATTTCCATCGTAATAGGTGGATAAACAACAATTATTATCTATTAAGAATCCTATACCTCCTCCAAATTGTCCATCTGGCGGATAAAAATCGTTAAGCAACTTTGGAGCACCCTCATCCTGGCGAAGTTGAACATATCCATAATTGGAAACAAGCGCAAGAACCCGATCGTTTCCAATTTGATGAAAATGATCACTAGGATCTCTCCATAAAGGATTACAAGGAGTTATTGCCCTTTTATCTTTAGTTTGATTAAGTGTATATCGATATACAGGTAGATCATAATCATCTTTTATCCATTTTCCAAATGAACCAGAACCATATGCGTAATTACTCATTTTTTAATTTGTTAAGTTGTTAGTTTTTCTTTATAATAAGAAATTTAAGAGTACTTCTGCTGGATTGAATGATATGAATCTTTAACTCTATAATTTCTCCCTGATAATAAATTATTCCTTCCAAAGCGAATTCATTTTTCTATTTCTGTGATTTTAATCTTATTAGAGTATAAATCTAGATTTAATCGAATTATTAGGGTTAATAATAATTCTTTGCATTATTTATTAAAATATTATGATTATTATAATTATTAAATTACTGAAAATAACTATGATGGAGTAATTCAAGTTAGTAATTATTCCTGTAATCATCTGGTTGATAATTCATAAATAAATATGAATCTCGAAAACAAATTTTTAGGAGGAATAATTGGCAGCGCTCTTGGAGATTGTATTGGAGAAATTGCGTTTTATACCAATTCAGAAAAAGACCTGCTGAATATTATCGAATCCAAATCTTTAATTACATACACTGACGACACCGCTATGGCTATAGGAATGGCCGAATCTATTATTGATAACAAAGGCGAGATTAATTCCCAAGCATTAGGAGAAATCTTTAGGAAAAATTACAATCAAGAACCATATCGAGGTTATGCTATGGGTCCACCCTCTATATTCCGCCAAGTAGAAGAGACTGGTCATTCTTATGTAAAAATAGCACAAGGTCTCTTTGGGGGAACGGGCTCCTACGGAAATGGAGCTTCGATGCGAATAGCACCTTTAGGACTTTTTTTTCACGACGATCCCAACATTTACGAACAAGCTGAAAAATCCGCGATTGTGACCCACGCTCATCCCTTGGGAATTGATGGAGCCGCTGTTCTTGCCCGCGGGGTAGGATTTTTAGTAGATAAAAACCCTGATGAATATAATATTAAAAAGAAAATGTCGAATTATTTGAAAATATTAAGAGACTACGCTAAAACAAACGTTTTTAAGGATACGCTTACAAAGCTAGCAAATCTAATTGAGGAAGAGAGAAATTTAGACTATTGTGCCTATAAGTTAGGTGCTAATGTTTTAGCTCAAGAATCTGTCCCATTTTCTCTTTGTGCGTTTCTCATGAACCCATATTCCTTTGAAAAGTGTTTATTAGAGACTGTTTTAGCAAGCTCAGATAGAGATACAATTGGAGCAATGGTGGGCGGGTTGCTTGGGAGCTTCCTCGGAATTGATGCTATTCCTAAAAAATGGATTAATAAACTTGAAAATAAGGATTATATTAAAGAATTATCTATTCAATTGGTCCGTTTGAAAGAGATTATTGAATTTTAGAAATTTTAGAAAAAATTGATGGTCGTGGGAAATTTCAAAATTTGGTGGTAATTTTTTGGAATTTACTACTAATTTTTCAAAAGTAGTGGTAAATTCATCGCTAATCTTTAAATATTTGAAAAGATAATTTTTATAAGAAATCCGATGGGTCAAAAAAGGGGGAGGTCGGGGCACCTTTTTTTTGCTTTATTTTAAGAGCAACAGTTTTAAGATTGAATACTCTTATAAACAATTAGACCTAATTTGAATTAAGGTCTATAAAACGCGAGGAACTTCCTCACTTCAGAACACATAATATAGCTGCATTATTCGCAATATTTCTAGGTATAGAGATTTTTTACACAATCGAAGGACAGTTTTTTAAATCCTATATCATTCATGTGCTCAATCTTATTGCTTACTACGTAGCATTGATGGTAAATCTTTCTGCTATTGGAAGTTCCATAATGTATATTCTTGCGGGAGCGTATTCAGACAGCAGAGGGAACGGAAAATGGGGCCGTAGAAGACCTTTAGCGATTGGTGGTGTGATTTCAGGTGCTTGTATGATATTGGTTGCCTTTCAGACATCTTATATTATGGTTTTTCTATTGGATGTCGTTTTAATATCTATTTTTGCTAACATGGTTAACGCTAGTAAAAATACCGTCATTCCGGATATTTTTCCAATCGAAGAAAGAGGCTCGATAAATGGAAAATTATTCATTGCCGATTTAGTCGGTACTGTCTTGATTCTTGTTATTTCAATGTGGGCAATTCTTCAATTTCATGTGTTAAAACAGAATATAGGAGGACAAAATATTGACCTAAAAACAAGAAACCGACATCTCGTGATCATAATCTCCGCCGGCCTAATAACCATCATTGGAAGTTTAACTTTTTTTATCCTTCTGAGAGAACCTGAAATTGACTTTGTCCCGGTACATTTTAAGACTGCTCTAAAAAATATGTTTAACCTTGAAGAAATGAAGAAGCACGCAAAATTTGTGAAATTTTTGATTATTTTGGTTCTCCTCAATATCTATAGATACATGTTCTTTCCTTATTTAATTATTTTTATTACAAACTTTGCTGTGAATTTTTATATAATAATTAGTATCTTAACGGCGTTTTGTTTAGGTTACCTGGTTGCGTCCCTTAAGTATGGGAGTTGGTTAAATAAAAATCCCCGAAAAAAAATGACCATTATCGCTGTTTTTATTAGTGCAATTGGGTTCCCAATAGTCTCAATTTTTGGAGACCTCTCCAATCTTACTCTAATTGGATTGATAATTTTAAGTATAGCTATCTTCGTTACTTCCTTTGGATTTATGAGTCTCGAGATTTCACAACAGACTTGGTCCCAAGACCTACTACCAAAAGAAGAGAGAGGTAAGTTTTCAGGAATTTTAAACCTTATTAACACCGTAAGTCAAATTCCTGGAGCTTTTCTTGGGGCGTGGATTTACGAAACCTATGTATTCAGTGGGTCTTTCTTGGGGCGGGAATTGTGATCGTCTGCTTAGGACAATTATTCTGGTTTGCCGAGGAAACATATTTTGTCGAAACTCGTTAAGAATAGAGTAATCTGGAATGGGAAAATTCAAAAACTTATGAAATCTTTTATACTATATAATAAAATAAGATTAGGAATAAAAAAAAATCATTTCTAGAAATGACAGATAATAAAAAGATCGTTCTAGTAGGAGCAGGAAGCGCCGCTTTCGGTCCCCCTACTCTCAACGATATTTTCCATAGCAAAACACTGGAAGGTTCAACAGTCGTTCTTCTCGATATCAACGAAGAAAAATTAAATACGGTCTACGATATTGTTGTAAAGGAAAACGAAATTAAAGGTAATAAACTTATAATTGAAAAAACAACGCATAGGAAAGAAGCGTTTAAGAATCCAGATTTTGTAATTTGTTCGATAGAAAATGGCGATAGATTTTTTCATCGCTGGCAAGACCACAGAATTCCACATACACACGGTTCCACAGAAATGATGGCCGAAAACGGTGGACCTGGTGGATTTTTTCATTCTGCTCGTCAAATTCCTCAGATTGTACAAATTGCTCAGGACGCTTATAAAGCAAATTCTAAAGTATTTTTCATTAATTATTCTAATCCCGTATCACGAATTAGTTTAGCAATTAAACGTGCAGTACCTGATTTAAAGTTTGTTGGGCTCTGTCATCAAATTAATCTTCTTTTACAAGATTTACCTTATATTATCGACGATAGGTTGTTTAATAAGGAGTTAGAATCCTTAGAAAAAGTTGATATATGTAAAGACAGGTTGTCAAGCACCAATGTAATTGCTGGAGGATTGAACCACTTTGCGTTTGTTTTTGGAATAGAAGATACGAGAACTGGAGAGGACTTAATGCCCATTTTTAACAAAAGATTGATGAAATATTACACAAAAGATAAATGGAATAGATTCCATTTTGACGAGCTAACATTTGAATTTTACAAGCGTCTTGGATGGTTTCCATACGTTGGAGATAACCATCTTGCCGAATATGTTCAAATGGCTAAAGACCATACAAAATACGGAGATTTCGACGACTGGATCGAAAGAATGGAACAAGCGAATATCGGCACGCAAGCAAGATTTCATAGATATCACAAAAGACTTCAAAAAGGCAAATATCCAAAAAAAGGAATGATGAAATCGCAGGAATCCGGTGAAAGAGCTATTGCGATTATCGAAGGATTGATTGAGGGAAAGAATAACTTAGAAATAGTTAACATCCCTAATGAGGGAATAATCGATAATTTACCCGAAGATTTAGTTATCGAGTGTACAGGAAAAGTGAATAAAGAAGGCATCCATGGTCTAAAGTTAGGAAGCATCCCCAAGCAAGTAGCAGCACTGCTCCGCATAGAGGCTTCTATTCAAGATGTTTGTGTGGAGGCGATATTTAAGGAATCTAAAGATTTAGCGATTGCTTGCATAGCAATGGATGTTAACTGTGGAAGTTTTAAAATGGCCGAAGATATATTCAACGAGATGTACGCTCTTCAAAAAGATAGACTCCCAAATTTTAAATAAGCTTTTCTCAATTTAAATTAATTATACCCAAACATAAAGGTTTTCGTTAACCTCTATTTCTTTTTAAATTTTTTCTTTAATACAAAAATCTTCTTGAAATTTTTGATCTATTTATTTGAAAAAAAATTTTTGAAAAGAAGAAACATTTAAAAAGAATTACATCGTAATTTTTTATATTAACAGTGTTAAATTAACGCTGTTAATTGATCCTAAAAAGTTCGTTCTGCGTCCAATGCCAAAATCATCACGCAGTAAAGCTGAAATAAAGGTTATAAAGGAAGAGATTCTTTCAAACGCTCTAGAAATAATTAGAGAGGAAGGGTTTGACAAGCTTTCAATGAGGAAACTCGCTGCTCGTTCCGGAATGACTGCTGCAAACTTATACAATTACTATAAAAATAAAGGAAGGCTTCATTTAGAGCTCGACCGAAAGAGCTATGCAACGCTTTATGCAAAGATGGAAAATGCATCAAAAAAAAAAAATACAGAATTTGAGAAATTAAAGGCGATGCTGAACGCATATGTAGAATTCGGTTATCGTTTCGCTGAGCAGTATGATATGATGTTTAATAGATTACGTAATCCTAAGTCTACGGAGTTTATAGGAACAGAGGACGAGAGATTTGCGAAAAAACAGCTCCGAGAGGCTTTATTAAATCTGCTCTTGTTTCGAAAGACTTTTTCTGACTATATAAAAACGCAACCTAAGCTAAAGAAAAAAGATTTAGATATTTTGATTATGCAAATTTGGTCACAATTACATGGTCTAATTTCTCTCTATAATAGTGGTATTATTGGCGAATTTGACGAAGACCCAAAACGAACTGTTGATCGAATAATTAATAATTTATTTACTTCGATCGAATCTGGAAATGTTTGATTAATATGAAAAAGAAATTAAATCCAACTAAAAAGTAAGAAAAGAAACAAATTAGGTGAAAAAAAAATGGTAATTCAAAATGGTGCACAATTAATTATTCGTGCACTAAGTAATCAAGGAGTAAATGTATTATTTACTCTATGTGGAGATAATGATTTGCTCTATAATTATTGTACAGATAAATCTTGTGTCGAAACTGGAATTGATCTTATTGATTTTCGGCACGAACAAGCCACTGGACATGCTGCAATGGGATACTACTTAGCAACAGGAAAGCCCGGAGTTTGCTCGGTACAATCAGGCCCGGGAATAACAGATTTATTCCCATCGATTCCAATAGCTTACGATACAAGCATTCCCTTAATATCAATTAACACTACTACTGCTTTAATGGAATTCGAGAAACTTGCAATGAATGAAATCGATGTTGCTCCCGCTTTCCGCCCGGTTACTAAATGGACAGGATACTGCTACGAAACTGCTCGGTTACCCGAATATGTTAACATGGCTTTTAGGATTGCCACAACGGGAAGACCTGGCCCTGTTATGCTTTTAGTTCCGTTCGACATTATTGTGACCGAATGCGACGATGAGTTAGATATCGTTCAACAAGCATTTCAACCCGTGGAAAAATTAAGGGCCTTCCATCGCCCTTATGGAAATGAAGAACTGGTAGAAAAAGCCGTTGATTTATTACTTCAAGCAGAGCGACCTCTGATTGTTGCGGGAACAGGTGCTGGATTTTCAGACGCTCAAAATCAGTTAGTAGAATTCGCTGAACTAACAAACATACCGGTAGGTGTTTGGGGATTCGGAAACGGTTCGTTTCCTCCAGACCATCCCCTTTACTTTGGTCTCGCTAATCCAATGGATGGACCAGGCACTTCATTAATGCAAAAAGTTGATGTTGCTCTGATTCTCGGAGCAAGAATAACGGCATTATTTAATTTCGGATATATGCCGTGTTTTTCAAATGATGCAAAACTAATACAAGTCGATATTGAAGCTGAAGAAATAGGGAGAAATAGGGGAATTGATGTCCCAATTGTAGGAGATGTGACCAATGTGGTCAAGCAAATGATTCGTGCGTCAAAAAAGAAAATTAGCTCACCGCGAGCAGAAAAGCCGTGGAATCAGACTGTTCGAGAAGAATTAGCTAAATTTTATGAAAGAGTAGAAAAAGAAGGATCTTCAGATAAAGTTCCTATACGCCCGCAGAGATTGGTAAAAGAAGTCGCAGATTATATGCCTGAAGATGGTTATATAATACTAGATGGTGGAGATACAACAGTATGGGGATTAACAATGCTTAAATCTTATTTTCCTAAATCCGTTTATTTCTCTGGAGGCTTAGGAATACAACATTTAGGTGGAGGAGTACCAATGGCAATCGCAACAAAATACGCTCATCCAGATAAAAAAGTGCTCGTATTGACTGGCGATGGCTCGTTTCTATTTAACGGGAAAGAAATTGATAGTGCGCGTAGATTAGATCTCCCGTTCGTTGTGGTGATCTCTAACGATAGGTTATGGGGAATGGTCGCAAGGGGCCAAAAGATTGCCCACGGAAGAAAGTATTTTGGTCTCGGTTCATCTCTAAGCGATAAGACACGATATGATAAATACGCTGAAGCTTTTGATTGTTATGGGGAATTAGTAAAGGAACCCACCGAGATTCGTCCAGCTATTGAAAGAGCCTTTGAGTCTGGAGTTCCCGCGGTAATTGATGTTAGAATCAATCCCAAAGTCAATACTGTGATGGATTATCTTGCTGGTGGCGCCTATAATCCTGCACAATGGAAACGAGAAGTTCCGAAAAAAGCTGAAAAAGTTGTCGAAGTCTCCTCTCCTAAGAGCCAATAATCTCCAAAATTTAAACTAAAAATGCGGTGAATAATATGAAAGCAGCTCAATATCAAGGAAAAAAAACAATCGAGATAATTGATATTCCGAAGCCTACCCCACAACGTGGAGAAGTGCTTGTTGAAGTGATCTATGCAGGTATCTGCGGATCAGATTTAGAGGCTTATAAGACGGGATTATATCCATCCAGAATTGCTTTAGGACACGAGATTGTGGGTAGAATTGCGGATATTGGTCCTAAGGTAAAAAGATGGAAAATAGGTGATAGAATCACCATTTTCCCTTCAATCCACTGTGGCAAATGTTATTATTGTCGTAAAGAGCTTCACAATTTATGTATATATGAGGACGCCATAGGTATTGGTCAAAATGGAGGATTTGCAGAGTATGTACTAGTTAAAGAATTTAATTTAGTAAAATTACCCAATTCAATACCCGATAAGCATGGTACTGTATTTGATCAAATTGGAACTCCTCTACTAGCGCTTAGGGAGGGTGGATTCATTGCGGGTAGCTCTGCAGTAATTTTAGGTCTTGGGACTCTAGGTCAGTTTATGCTTCAATGTTTAAAATTTGCAGGAGCTCGCACAATTGCAGTGGTCGAAAGAAATTCACATAGACTCGAAGTAGCTAAAAAGTTTGAACCTGATGTAGCTTTAAACAAATTGAAATTAGCTAAAATAAAAAGAAGCAATAAAAAAGGAACTCCGGGTGCTGATTTTGTCTTTGAATGTTCGGGAGTTCCCGTCTTAGTAAACGCTGCGATTGATCTGGTGAGAAAAGGTGGTAGAATCCTACAGATCGGATTATGGGATAAGCCACTTGAGATAAATCTCCTCAAATATGTGATGAATCAGATAAGAATACAAGGTGTGTATGGATATCTAAGATCTGATTTTGAATATGCTGTCGAGTTAGTTGCTGAAAAAGTAATCGATCCTGAACCTATCGTCACCAAGATTATCTCAATAGATGATATTGTTGACGAGGGATTCGAACAAGCAATTGCTCCCGATACCAGTGACATCAAGATATTAGTAAAACCTTAATTTCAAATTATTTTCTTTTTTAATTCAAATTTAAACTTTTTTTTAGACTTATTTTTTTCACACTTAAAAACAATGTGAACTAATTATTATACGATCTAAAATGAAAGCGGCTTTTTATGAAGGTAAAAAATCTATATATATTAAAGAGATAGAAAAACCAATCCCAAAAGAAAACGAGGTACTTATTAAAGTTAAATATGCAGGCATATGCGGTTCTGATCTCGAACTTTATAGAACTGGCTTGCATCCCTCGAAAATTGTTTTAGGTCACGAAGTTGTAGGTTATATAGTCGAAAAAGGGAGCGAGGTTTCAAAAAGCTGGAAGATTAACGATCGTGCGTCAATCGATTGCACTATCAACTGCGGGGAATGTTTTTATTGTAAAAGAGGTGAGATGAATCTTTGTACAAACGCCAAAGCTGTGGGTCTAGGTGTAAACGGAGGTTTTGCCGAATATTTAACTTGTCCTGAATCGTGTTTAGTATCGATCCCAGATAATGTGCCAGATAGACATGGTACGGTATTCGATCCGATAGCTTCTGGATTGCTCGCTTTAGAAAAATCTGAATTTGTTCCAGGAAGTAGCGCGGTGGTGTTAGGTTTAGGATCTATCGGACAATTCATGCTTCAATGCTTAAAGCTAGCGGGAGCAAGGACTATAGCTGTTGTAGAAAAAAACCCACATAGGCTTGAAGTCGCTAAAAAATTTGAACCAGATGTTGCTCTGGACAAGTTGAAATTTGCGAAAATAAGGCGGAGCAACAAACAGGATGTTTCTGGGTTAGATTTTGTATTCGAGTGTTCTGGAGTTCCTACATTAGTAAATGCGGCCATTGACCTAGTAAGAAAGGGAGGAACTGTTGCTCAAATTGGTTTGTGGCACGAGCCAATCAGTATCAACGAATTAAAATATGTTCTGAATCAAATAACAATCAAAGGGATTATGGGATTCAAGCGAGATAATTTTGAGTTTGCTGTGGATTTAGTTTCCCAGAAGAAAATAGATCCAGATCCTATTGTCACAAGTATAATTTCTCTTGACGATATCGTAGAAGAGGGATTTGAACGAGGCATAGATCCCGATACTAAGGACATTAAGATTTTAGTAGAACCTTAAAGTAAGAATGAATTAAAAAAATATACTTAGAAACTTTATAAATACTCCAGACCTGTCGACTGGACAAATTTAATAAAAATGGTTTGCCATCGTCATTCTACTCCCGCACCTTGAGAAAATTCTATCGATACGCACCTATCATTGAGATTTTTCTTATCAAACGCATTTATTCTGTATTTTTCGCTGTATGCTTTAATAACCCTATTGATCTTAAACCAAGAATCCTCCGGCTCTTGTTCAATTAAAGTATCAATTTTTTGGTAAAAAGATAGAGCATTCTCTCTATTTCCGCTCAAATCGTGCAAGATTCCTAAGAGGAGGGTGTTATGTGCTTCTTCATTCGCAGACTGAGTTTGTTTTAATGCGTCCGTTATTAATTTTATTCCCTCTTCGTATTTTCCAAGATGAATAAAGAATTTGGCAAGCATTTGGTAATAGATGACCTCTTCGGGATCCTTCTCTAGGGCTTTTCGAATGTATGATAAAATCTCTGGTGTAGATTTAACATGTTTTTCATAGAGCATGTAAGCCTTATTAAAGAGGACCATCCCTTCTCTCTTATTCTTGTTATTAAATTGATATCCTTTTAGCATTCTGGGTGTTGTATTATAGGATTTTCCTTCAAACCCTGCCTTGAAATCAAATCCAATGAAAGGGTTATTACAGACTGGAGCGGGTCCTGCAGCTACCCAGAGTTTTAGTTCTTCGGGAGAAAAAACCATGCTGTTTACATTATCATCCACTCCCACGATTCCATAAGCATTTCTCTCGGTGCTTGTGGTATATCTAATGTGATCTCCCATAAATTCTGCTGCTAAAGCAGGATCGATTCTACCCTGATTAGACTTAATGAGTTGTTCTAACCTTCTATATCGTCCTGGACACCCTTCGTTTAAATTATATTTGGAGACAAAATCAATTTTTCGTTTTTCTTCGTTCACAGCCATATTGGTCATGATTAGGTGATTATTCTCTAACCATCGAATCGTTGCTTTACCTTTGCTTACTTCTGCTGCGAATGCATTTTTTGTTTTTCCATCAGCGACTACGATCCCGCCAGAAATACCTCGTGGATTTTTATTTAATATTTTAACGGCATCCTCCAGAGACTCTGCATCTCTTAAAATAGCTTCTGTGTATGCGGGGACGCACCACCCCGCAGGATCCATGTCATCATAAATCATGTAATGGCAACAAACCACTATACCGTTCTCATTCATCCCCGGACCCCATAACAATACTCCCGCAGTCCCTATTTGAACGTACTTAAAACCATTGGAAGGTTCTATGAAAGATACAGTTTGATACATCGGCCATTCATGAATTGCAGAATAATCTGTATTTCTACCTACTATGGTCTTTCCTTCTGCAGTTGCTCCTTTTGTAGCCACGAAGGTACTACATGCTGGTTGAATGTTGATTCCTAATTCATTGAATTTTTTCTCGGTATTTTTTATTACAATGGGCGTCATCATCATGCTGACCAAAGTATGGTGATTTCCTCTAAAGATTGTCTTATAAGAAACTCCACTTCCGTCTGATATTCCCTTTAATATGTCTATTAACTCTTTTGGTTGCTCTTTTTCAGCAGGTTTGTAGATCTTATGATTAAGATAGATTTTTCCGAGAAACTTTTTGATGGGATTAGTTATACCTTCCTTCTTGAGCGGATCGGCGTACACGGGACATGCTCCTTTTTTTATTTCGTCCTCTAATAGAACTCCGTGCTGATACCCTATTTCATAATTAGTACCCTTGAGATGTAAGATATTCAAATAATCTTTTTTTTCCGCCCACGCATCTCCAAAATAAGATTTTCCATTTTTTATTACTACTTTACTCTCAACCATTCCTTTTAACCTATTATAGTGTTAATTATTCTTTCTTCTTGTTAATTTCCTTAATTATCAAAATTAATAAATGGTAATTTCCAATTATATTATCGGCTAAAGACTTTATAATACTTATTACATTAATTTCATAAGGTCCTTATCACCAAATTCATAGATGAGATAAATGAAAACTGGTGTTTTTTTTCACAAGCATTTTAGTCAAGAGGTTTGGCACATTATTAACGATAAATTTCGTAATTTCCCCGATGTCATGGAAGAAGAATTAGCTTTAAAGAATGTAGTATTGATGATTCCAAAGATGGTTGAAGAATCGCTATTAAATAAAGTTCACACTAAAGGGTTTATGGAAGATCTCAAAAAAGCGTGGTATTGGAAAGGTGCTTATCTTACGGTCGGGGGATGCGTTGAGGCAAGCGAAATGATAATGAAAGACGAATTACAGAACGCCTTAGTATTTGGAGTAGCTGCGGGACATCACGCAGAAAGAGACTCCGCCTGGGGAGGAACTTACGCCTCTGTCTCTGGACCTTTAGTCGCGAACCTTCAAAACAAATTTCCTGGAAAGAAGATAGCGATAATAGACACGGATTCGCACCATGGAAATGGCACGAGAGATGTTACGATGGGAAATCGAGATGTATTACATATCTGTTTTTGTTCTTCGAATCGGGAAGAAGATGCTGGGACAAAAGTGTGTGTAAATTCGGGATATAACACCACTAACCAAGATTATTTATGTCTCGTCGAGAAGGAGTTTATTGGTCGCCTCGATGATTTTCAACCCGATCTTATTCTCCATCTTCTCGGACACGATACTGCGATCGGAGACTACGGAAATCGAGGCTTGACAAAGAAATTCTTCCCAAAGCTGGTAAAGTTAGTTAAAGAAGCAGCAAAGATATGCGAAGGTAAGTATTTAATTAATACTCACGGTGGATCTTCCATAGAAATTTGTGAATATGTATATAAGAATACAATTCGGATTTTAGCAAAATTGGATTAATATATTTTATGGTTTAACTATTTTTAAAAT
>WJKD01000959.1 GCA_014729315.1 Promethearchaeota archaeon
AAAAGTTAACAATACTGAAAAAATACCACTAATTGTTTTTATCTCCTTTGCGTTTGGAGACTTATTTATCGAGCTTTACGTTGCGTTATTTGGAGTAAGAGTTTTTGATTTTTACGAAAACGAAGTTGGACTTGCATCAGGTCTAATTGCACTTGCGTTTATTCTTTACGCTGTATGGAATATGATTAACGACCCCTTAGTTGGTTTTGCCGCTGATAAACCTCGATCTTTTTGGCGAAAATATGGAAAAAGATTTATCTGGATAGTATCTGGTGCGATAGGCACTTCTTTTAGCTTTATCTTAGTTTTCGCGGCGCCCGAATTGGATCCAAACGCTGATTGGTTAATTCTATTTCTGTGGCTACTTTTAACGATTTGTTTGTTTGATACTTTCTTTAGTATGTTTGATACCAACTACAACGGATTGATACCTGATAAATTTAGGAAAGACGATCAGAGACTCAGATTATCCGGATTTGAAGTCGGATTAGGTATATTTGGAACCGTAATTGGAGTAGTATTGCCTCCAATGATTATAGTATATGGCAATAGATCTTCCTTCTTGACGATGGCAATGGTGATTGGAATAATAGGAATCGTATTGGTCCTTCTCCAGATCTACGGTATTCGGGAGGATAAAGCAATGATCGAGCATTACTATCAATCATACGAAGGTTTGGAAAAAATAAGCTTCTTTAAACTTTTAAAATCTTGCGTAAAACAAAGAAGTTTTGTTGCCTATCTCATCCTATATATGTTATATCAAGCCACTATTGCCTTACTTTTAGGATCTATCCCTTATTTAGTTAGATTTATCCTAAAGGAAGAAGCGATTATTGAATCTTTTATCCTACTGGGATATATAGTAGCAGGTTTAATTTCAGTACCTTTATGGGCAAAATTAGCTATGAAAAAAGGGAACAAAAAAGTTTTTCTTACGGGAGGCTTTATGATTTCGATTGTTACTATACCGTTTTTATTTATAGATACTTTAATCCTTGTGATAATCACTGCCGCATTGGTTGGTGTAGGTCTCATAGGATTCTGGTTAATGTTAAATCCAATCCTGGCCGATGTTATAGACGAAGCGGTTGTCAATAACGGTATTCGTCAGGAAGGTTTTTATATGGGCGTAAGAACCTTTTTCGGACGAATTGCCCTTATAATTCAAGCAATTACCTTTGCTGCCATTCATATCTTTACGGGATTCGAACCAGGTTCCCCTACCCAGTCTGCGACTGCGATAATAGGACTGAGGATTCAAATGGCGCTTATACCTATGCTTCTAATGTTGATTGGCTTACTCTTTTTCTGGGCTCTTTATGACTTGACTCCCGAGAAAAAGATAGAAATTCAAAAGAAGTTAGAAGAATTGAACATATGATATTTTAAGATTAATTTCTTATTTTCTTTATATTTCTGATTATATATCTAAGAATTATTTTAAATTATCTTCGAGATTCTCAATATCTAAAGATTGAGCTAATTTTAAAATTAATTGATTCATTAAAGGTCCAGCAGCTGCGGTGGCGGGACCAATTGAACCAGTACCAATCCTATCGTGAATGAAAGAATTATATTTTTTAAAAATCTCTTTATTTCGATTTGGATCATTATGATATTCCTGAAGTGCTTTTCCTATTACATCGTCGCCGATTTTCTCCAATTCAATTAATTTTTCAGAGACATATTCGCCCGTAATATCTCTGCCCGTAGATGGATCAATAACTTTTTGAACCAAATCGTCTTCAGTAAGCTTTATTTTCTTTTCTTTCATGTTTAATTGAAAAGATGAATTAATTTTTATAGTTACCAGTAAATTTTTTTCAATTCCTTATGATAATCGCTGAGAGACTTAACAATTAATTCCTTTTCTCTGACTTTTTCAATCGCATCGACTATTGCATTAGCTAATTGTAAATTAATAATTACCGGAATATTATAATCAACTGCCATACGGCGAATTTTATATTCATCCTCAATTATTTGTCTGAACTTTTCTTCAACCGTGGTGGGTAATGGAATATTAATCACCATATCTATTCGACCGTCTTGGAGACATTGCATAATGTTCGGTTCTTTACCATATTCGTGAACCTTGTATAGTCTAACGGTCTTAATTCCGTTATTTCGAAGAACTTTTGCGGTATCTTCAGTGGCAAAAATCGTAAATTCTAAGCTCTTTAACTTTTGAGCTATTGGTAGTATTTGTTTTTTCAATTCTTCTCCACCTACAGAGATTAAAACATTTCCACCTTGAATAGGGATTTCGTTTTCTGCCGCTTCGAGAGATTTCATCAAAGCATCGGGGAAATCGTCTCCAATTATGCCAACCTCTCCCGTACTATTCATCTCAACGCCAAGCACGACATCTGCATTATCCAAGCGCATGAATGAAAACATCGGGGACTTTACACTAACGAAATCGCCGTAAGGTAAGTCTAAAAGCTCTTTAGGAATTTTATTACCCATAATCACCTCGGCTGCTAACTTCATTAAGTTTATACCCCGAGTTTTTGACACATAGGGCATACTCCGACTTGACCTCAAATTACATTCAATGACAAAAACACTATTGTTTTTAACAAGATATTGCACATTAAAGGGACCTCTGATTTGAAGTGCCAAAGCAATTTCTCTAGTGTAATCTTTTATGTCAGCTATAGTTTTTTCCGAGATTGTTTGAGGAGGAATAGCCATAGTCGCATCGCCACTATGAACTCCTGCATTTTCTATGTGTTCAACTATTGCCCCGATAAGTACATTTTCACCATCACAAATACCGTCACATTCAACTTCTCTCGAATCTGTGAAGAATTTCGTTATCACTACGGGATATTCTTTTGATACTGCCGCAGCTAAGTCTAAAGTGTCTCTAAGGGTTTTCTCTTCGTAACAGACGCGCATTGCCGCTCCACTTAAAACATAAGAAGGCCTCACTAATACAGGATATCCCACTTTCTGAGCAAACTTAATAGCTTCGTCCTTTTCGGTTAATGCATCCCATTTGGGTTGTTTTATACTCAATTGATCTAAAAGAGCACTAAACTTCGCTCTGTCTTCCGCCATGTCAACTCTCGAGCCATGCGTTCCCAAGATTTTAATATTTGCTTTTCGATAAAATTCAGAATATTTAGCAAACTTTGCGGCGAGATTTTGGGCGATCTGTCCTCCTGCATTGAGGACCACACCATAAGGTTTTTCTAATTCGCAAATATCTAAGACCCTTTCGCCTGAAAGTTCTTCAAAATAAAGTCTATCCGAAATGTCGTAATCAGTAGATACAGTTTCAGGATTATAATTAATGATTATAGCTTTATCTACGCCTAAATTTTGTAATCCCCATAAACAATTGACGCTTCCCCAATCGAATTCAACGCTCGCACCAATTCTATATGTGCCGGAACCTAGTACGATTACTTTTTTTAAATTATCCTTTTCTTCTGTATCAAAATTAATGTCGTGTTTGTCGCCCCAGTAAGTCAAATACAAATAATGTCTTTCAGGTACACATTGCCCCGCTAAAGTGTCAATTTGTTTGACGAATGGGACTATGTTATATCGCTTGCGGAGTCTACGGATCGTTGGAGTATCAAACCCAATAATTTTTGCAATCTGTCCATCAGAAAATCCATATCGTTTAGCTCGGAGCAACCAATATTCTTTATCTTCATCTGAAGATTCTAAAAATTTTAATTTTTCTAAATTAGATTCGATATCGACGATATTTTTTAATTTATACAAAAACCATTTATCTATTTTTGACCTTTCGTAAATTTCGTTTATAGAAATCCCACGTTTAATTGCCTCACCTACTCGTAAAAATCGTAAATCGGTAGGATTTCGTAATTCATATTTTAATTCGTTAATATCTTCAATGGGACTCAAATCATTAGCAACAAAACCTTTTAATCCGATATCAAGCATTCTTAAGGCTTTTTGGCAGACCTCCTCGAAGTTTCTGCCGATACTCATGCATTCCCCGACCCCCTTCATCTGTGGTCCAATCCTTCTGTCTACTTTTTCGAATTTAGTCAAATCCCACCTTGGATATTTCATCACCATATAATCTGTTGCGGGTTCGAAATTAGCAGTGGTTTTAAGCGTAATTTGATTTTGTAGTTCGGGGAGCGTGTATCCAACGGCAATTTTCGCAGCGATATATGCCAGAGGATAACCTGTGGCTTTCGATGCCAGAGCGGAAGATCTGGACAATCTAGCGTTAATCTCTATTGCTCGGAACTTTTTTGAAAACGGGTCAAGAGCCCACTGAATATTGCACTCTCCGCAAACTCCGACTGCTCTCGTGGCTCGAATCGAAGCAGAACGAAGCATCTGAAGCTCTTCATCGGTTAAGGTTTGAGCTGGAGCAACAACGATTGAGTCTCCTGTGTGAATACCACATGGGTCAACATTCTCCATGGAGCAATTTATGAAGCAGTTATCTTCAGCGTCGCGCAAAATCTCAAATTCGATTTCTTTCCAACCCCATACGCTCTCTTCAATAAGAATTTGATTAATACGAGATTGGGCTAAACCTCTTTTTGCCATACGCTCAAATTGCTCCCAATTGTGGATAATTCCTGAGCCTTTTCCTCCCAACACATAAGCTACTCTTAGCATTAATGGAAAACCTAAATCTTTAGCTACCAGTTTTGCCTCTCGGTACGAATTGACCGCTTTACTTTTACATACCGGACAATCGGCTTTATTCATCGCTCTTACAAACAAATCTCGATCCTCCGTGACTTCAATAGCTTTAATGGGAGTTCCTAAAACTTTTACATTATATTTATCTAAGATTCCCGCCTCGAATAGTTCGACACCAACATTAAGGCCCGTTTGTCCTCCAAAAGACAAACATATACCATCAGGCTTTTCTTTTTTGATTATTTCTTCAACATACTTTATTGTAATGGGTAATAGATACACTTTATCCGACATTTGAGGATCAGTTTGGATGGTGGCAATATTAGGGTTAATTAAAATCGTTTCAATACCCTCTTCATTCAATGCTTTCAGTACTTGACTTCCGCTATAATCGAATTCACCTGCTTGACCAATCCTTACAGCTCCGGAACCGAGGACCAGAACTTTTTTTAAAGATTTATCTAAAGGCATTTATTTGACCTCCATTGAGTTAATAAATTTGTTAAATATTTTTTCTTTCACGTCTAAAGCTCCCGGAGAGCCTTCAGGATTAAATGCAACTGAAAAAATCGGTTTAGATTTGTGGATTAAACCTTCGTTAGTTTGATCATCTTTATCGTGGAATAATTCTTTAAAATCTTTCAAATCAATATCTTTCAGGCAATAGTCATGGTTTTGATAAGTTATGTAGCAATGATTAGTCTCATTTTCTACGGTAGTTCTGCCTCCACAATGTTCAGCAGTCATTTTATAACATTTTGCTCCTGCTGCTAATCCAATTAACATGTTTCCCATACCAATTCCCAGAGTTGGAACGGAGTTTTTAATCAAATCCTTTATTGTGTCAATTGAAAAAGATAATAAATTGGGATCACCTGGGCCATTCGTTATCAAAACGCCGTCAGGATCTAAATCCATTATTTTTTGATAATCATATAGATAAGGCACTACGATTACTTCAAATTTTTCGGATAGAAGAGTTCTTAAAATATTGTTTTTTAATCCGAAATCGTAAATTACTACAGTTCCTATCGGATTAGAAGGAATAAGTTTTTTTAATTTCTTGGTAGACACTTTCGCTACCAAATTTGACTGCGTTTGATCTTCGTAGTCTTGGATTTCTCTCTTTAGCTCTTTTACATTAAATTTTTCATCGGGTTCACACACTTGTAGAATTGCATTTATAGTATTTTCTTCAACCAATTGCTGGGTGAGCATCCTCGTATCAATCCATTGAATACCAGGAACATTTTCTTCAATTAACCATTCGTTTAGAGTCTTAACACTTTCATAATGACTAGGATTTTCACAATATTCGTTTATAACCATTCCCATAGCTTTTATCGAGCTGGATTCGAAGTGATTTAATATTCCCCTCTCGTCTTTTTCTTTTGCAGGAACGCCGTAATTACCTATCGAAGGATATGTGAATAGGATTATTTTATCTTTATATGTAGGGTCAGTTAAACACTCCACATAACCGGAGCCGGGAACGGTCGAAAACGTCAATTCACCAATACATTTTCCCGTGGCTCCAACACCTATACCCTCAAAATATGTTCCATCTTGGAGGATTATTATTGCCGGTTTTTCAGCCTTGTATATCATAATAAGAGCAGTAATGTTTTTAGTTATTATATTGAATATAGATAATTAAATTAACTTAATTAATATAATAACTGATAAATAAGCGATTTTGATTATGGAAATATAATAAAAACAGAAAAAGAAATAGATTTTTTAAATACCAAACAGTCTAAATTATTTATTTTCCTCTACTTGAAATTCAATATTGTGATGGTAAATTCCAACCAAATTCCTCTTAATTATTTTAGAACAGTCAAGACTTATCCTCCTTTTTTGTGCTTTATCTCTATGAAAAGTTAAGATAAAATAGCTATATTTTAATTAGAATCTAAATTCGTTAATAATCTCTTATTATTCTCCATGTAAAGTAGATTTTGATGTCTATAAATTAAAAATTTTCAGAGCATATTAAGATCCTTTCAAATATATATAAGTCACCTATTTATGTGATCTTTGAGCTTCTGTTCTTGATAAATAAGAGCTACATTCAAAGATTATTTTTGTACAAAGCTAATTTGGTTTATGAGCAATATTATAGAGGATATAATGATTTTATAACTATCATAAAATAATCTGTTTAAATACATATATTTACTTTTTTAATAGGGAAAGGTCAAAATCGTTGATTAAAAAATCCAGAAATTTAACTTTTTAACAAATAAGCTGAATCATAAACTAAGAAGTATGAGCGAAATTGCCTTAATTTCCAATTATTTTATAAAAATGATACTCATAATAAATTTTCACTTTACTTATTAAGTAAAATAAGTAAGAGAAAATTAAGAATCTATTAGTGTTTTAGTCTAATAATTTTTATGATGTTTTTAATCCATCGCATTTAATTTACCAATACACTTCTTCTAGCGTATCGTGGTATTCGTTAAGTGATTTAAGCGTTAACCTCTTCCTACGCATTTTTTCGATAGCATTTACTAACGCCTTTGCAAGCTGCAAATTTACGATTACAGGTAAGTTGAAATCCACTGCCATTCTGCGAATCTTGTATTCATCTTCCATTATAGTTCGAAATTTTTCCTCAACGGTGGTTGGTAAGGGTATATTAATAACCAAATCAATAGCGCCGTTTTGGAGACAACCCATTATGTTTGGTTCCATGCCATATTCGTGGATTTTATAAAGTCGGACAGCATATATGCCATTTTTTTTTAGTGCTTGGGCGGTATCTTCGGTAGCAAAGATGGTAAATCCTAAATCTTTTAACTTTTGAGCGAGTGGAATGATTTGTCTTTTTAACTCATCGCCACCGACTGAAATTAAAACATTTCCTCCTTGAATAGGAATTTTCATTTCTGTTGCCTCTAGAGCCTTGATAAGCGCATCGGATAAATCATCACCTAGACTCGCAACCTCTCCTGTGGAAGCCATTTCAACTCCTAGGATCGGGTCTGCTTTATCTAATCGCATGAATGAAAACATAGGAGCTTTTACGGAAACATAATCGCCGTACGGAAGATTTAATAATTTTTTTGGAATCTTTTTTCCCATAAATACTTCAGCAGCAAGTCTCATGAGATTTATACCTCGCGTTTTTGATACATACGGCATGCTGCGACTTGAACGAAGATTACATTCAATAACAAATACATCTCCATTTTTAACAAGAAATTGGACATTAAATGGACCTCTAATTTTTAAAGCTAAGGCAATTTTCTTTGCGGAATCTTTAATTTTTTTGATTACCTCGTCAGTTATGGTGTAATAACCAATCGACATTGTTGCGTCGCCCGAATGTACTCCAGCGTTTTCTATATGTTCAACTATCGCTCCTATGAATACTTCTTCACCGTCACAAACTCCATCGCATTCGACCTCGCGCGCTGATGTAAAGAATTTTGTGATAACAACGGGGTAGTCTTTAGAAACGGAAGCAGCAAGATCCAATGTATCTTTTAAGGTTTTTTCGTCATAACAAACTCGCATTGCCGCTCCGCTTAGCACATATGAAGGACGAACGAGTATTGGGTAATTAACATCCTCAGCAAATTCTAATGCCTCGCCTTTATCCGTAAACGCACTCCATTGAGGTTGTTTTATTCTTAGTTGATCTAATAAACTACTGAACTTACTACGATCTTCTGCCATGTCTATCCTAGAACCATGCGTACCAAGAATATTTATTCCCGTTTTCCTGAAAAATTCGTAATACTTAGCGAATTTAGCAGCAAGGTTATTAGCAATTTGTCCGCCTACAGATACAACGACGCCATCTGCCATCTCCAATTCACAAATGTCAAGAACCCTCTCTCCGGAAAGTTCCTCAAAATAAAGTTTATCCGAGATATCATAG
>WJKD01000960.1 GCA_014729315.1 Promethearchaeota archaeon
AGACCCAAGAGCGCTCATAAATGCTAATCGGTTTTTGGTATATTCAGCACGAAAATTAAAGATAAGAGTAATCCCTATTCCTATCAACATAAACGATATATAGAAAAGGACAATCATTTCAGCAAAAAGTAAAATAAAAGAGAGTCCAAGTGATAATCCAATAATGGCGAAAAGCATAAACCATCCGGTTAACTTTAAACTTACTTTTTCCGAAGATTTGTATGCTCTTTCACGATAGAGGTAATAATAAATTAATTTCGAAAAACCAGTAATAAATTGAACAAGTAATATAATTGGAATTATATGAACAATAGTATAATCAAGAAGTAAGAGAATTGGTGTTAATATACCATAACCCATTTTATAAGAACTATCTAAAAATGCCGCGGCAAAGGCAGCTGAAAAGATGATGAAAAAGAAAAGGAATGTCATTTTTCTATGGTTTTTATGGTAAACTAAGTAAGGAGGTTAATAAATCTAAGTCTAAAAATTTATTAATTGGATTCTCTTCTTTTCGTTTAATTTCCTCAGATGGATTAGATAATAACTGATTTTTTCAAATAATTTAGAAATAATATTATTTTAAGAATAATTTTTTCTTATGCTATGCAACTTTTTTCTATCAAACTCCCTATTATTAAAAAAAACGATCCTCTAATTGACATTATTATTTCAGAGCTAAAGAGAAAAGATACTCTCCACGAAAAAGATATTATTGTTATATCTGAAAAAGTGGTTGCGACTTCCCAAGGAAGAGTAATAAATTTAAGCGAGATTACTGAGGTTTCTAAAGAAGCTAAAGAAATGGCGATAAACTACGAGATGGACGAAAGGTATGTTCAACTAATCTTAAGAGAATCTGATCATTTATTAGGAGGATTACCGCATGGCCACGTCATCCTTGCCCAAGTAGGAGAGATACTTATCGCTAACGCGGGGATTGATCAATCGAACTCGGGAGGTCCAAATCGGGTGGTCTTGCTGCCCGAGAATTTGAAACAAGTCGCGTGGGATTATTGGGAGCGTTTAACATCGGAATTCAATTTAAATGATCTTGGAATTATAATTGCGGATTCTCGCGTACAACCTTTAAGAAAAGGAACTATCGGAATAGCGCTAGCAATGGCTGGTTTTGAACCGATTGAAGATTTGAGGGGAAAGCCAGACTTATTTGGTCGTCCTTTGGAAATAACCTTGCGAGCTATCGCAGACGATCTTACGAGCGCAGCTCAATTCTTATTAAACGAAGCAAACCAACAAACACCCGTCGTAATTATACGAAACGCTCCAAATATCACATTTACCGCTGAGCCGACAACTAATCCCTATATGGCTCCCGAAGAGTGTCTCTACATGAATATCTTCTCGAGATATCTCTTACAGAAAGAAAGAACGTAAAAGACGATTGATAGATTCCTTTTGAACATAATCGAGAAAAATAAACACACTTGGGCTTTCAATTCTATAAACTCTAAAATATTCTTTGTATCTAGTTATAAGAAAATTAAAAAAACATGAACGTATAAAAAATATAGATTTATATTTGAATAATAGTAAAAAATCACGAGTTATGATGGATTATGGGATTATATAAAAAATTAATTGAATGGAAAAGTAGAGTCTATGACAAAATTTTAACAAATCCGAAAGTTGTGAGATTCTCAACTTACATGAGTATTATTACTTTTGTATCGGCTATCATCATTGGATTTATCGTGGCACAATTTGATCCTGATGGTTACAATATCGTAGATAATTGGATTTCAGACATGGGATCGTTTAATCACACGCCCCTACCTTATTTTTTAGATTACGGCGCGATGATTTCCTCAATATTAACCATACCAGCGATTTTCTATACAGAGAAAGCTTTGGCTCCTAAACCCGAATTAAAAGACGGACAAGTTGTTTTTTCAAGAATGCGATATAGGTTGGGTGGTATGGGTTTTTTCTTTATGCTTATGGGCTTTTTTGGTTTCTTTGGAATCGGACTTTTCTCAGAGGACAGAACAACTATTCTCGGACTTCACATGTTTTTTTCTTATGTAGTGTTTTCGGGATTAGTATTTACGGGTATGTTCTATGGGCTCCTTATTGTTTTTTATAAAACTCCGATTCCTCGAATTATGGGAGTTTATATGTTTTTCGGACCATTTTTAGCAGGTATTCTCATCTTGAATTATTTTACGCCTTTATTCGAATGGATACTTTTGTTTTCGATATTAATATGGATAATACCCACATTTTTAATCTTGATTAAGGAAATGGAAAGCTCGTAGAATCATTTAGCTAACCGTTTCTTTTTCTTTTCCTTTTTTGAAGGAAATCGTGAAATTTTTTAGAAATAATTACCTTTCTAATCTATAATTTTCTAATTAATCAACTTTTATAATGCTACTATATAGTAGGTAATACTTATGCAAATCCACGAATATATGGCCTACGAACTAATAGAAAAGATACATAACGAAGAACTCTCAGTTGAAGACATCGTTAAACATTATGCGGAGAGAATTGAAAAAACAGATAAATTTATCCACTCTTTTGTTCATAATTCCTTGGAAGTCGCCATCAAGAAAGCGAAAGATATCGATGAGATGCTTAAGCAAGGTAAGTCCCTCGGAAAATTAAGTGGTTTACCAATTGCCGTCAAGGATCTAATTTGTATTGAAAATAGCCCTACCACTTGTTGTTCAGAGATTCTAAAGGGTTACAAGCCCCCGTACGATGCAACAGTCATCCAAAGGCTTATCCGAAAAGAACACGCTATTTCCATTGGAAGGACTAATATGGACGAATTTGCTATGGGTTCTTCTACAGAAACTAGTTGTTACGGTCCTACATTTAATCCTTGGGATTTGGGGCGCGTTCCGGGAGGATCGAGCGGGGGATCTGGCTCTTGTGTCGCAGCTGGACAAGTACCTTTTTCGTTAGGTTCTGATACAGGAGGGAGTATTCGATGCCCTGCATCGTACTGTGGCGTTGTAGGTCTAAAACCCACGTATGGAAGGATTTCTCGATACGGTTTAGTAGCGTATGCGAATTCACTAGATCAAATTGGTCCGATTGCTCGGTGCGTTTACGACTGCGCTTTATTGCTCGAGATTATGGCTGGATACGACCCATTGGACTCCACAACCATAGATACCAAAGTAGACAAGTATACGCAAAACTTAGATGACCCAATAGAAGGAAAAACTCTCGGCATCCCAAAAGAATTCTTTGGTGAGGGATTAAACGAACAAGTAGAAAAAAAAGTAAAAGATGCGATTAAGAAATTTGAAACTATAGGTGTAGAAATGGTAGAAGTATCTTTTCCCCACTTAGAATATACCATCCCAACATATTATCTTATCGCAATGAGTGAAGCAAGCTCAAATTTGGCAAGGTTTGACGGTCTGCGTTACGGGGAGATGACAGAGCATATGGAGGGCGACGTGTTTGAGGTCTTTAGCAAGACTAGAGGAGAAAAATTTGGAGCGGAAGTGAGAAGAAGGATTATTTTAGGAACTTATACCCTATCAGCGGGATACTATGACATGTTTTACATAAAAGCCTTAAAAGTACGAACGCTGATTAAAAAAGATTTTGAAAACGCGTTTGAGAAATGCGATGCGATTGTATGTCCAACTATGCCTACGACCGCATTTAAAATAGGGGAATTGATTGACGATCCGCTTCAAATGTACATGATGGATATTCTCACGTGTCCCGTGAATCTTGCGGGATTATGTGGGCTTTCTATTCCTTGTGGATTTGATAATAAAGAGTTACCAATTGGTCTTCAATTAATTGGAAACTATTTTGAAGAAAAAGTCATATTAAATTTGGGGTATGCGCTTGAACAAAAGCTCCAGTTATTTAGGAAAATGCCCGCAACAAACTATAGAGGTGCTTAAATATTACCGAAAGCAATAGTGAGGTTATTATTGGTCTCGAAGTCCATATCCAGTTGACCAATCTTAACACGAAACTATTTTGTAGCTGTAGTAGTGATTATCGTGATGCGGAGCCTAACACGCACACCTGCCCCGTATGCTTAGGATTGCCTGGTTCTTTACCCGTGACCAATAAGAAAGCAGTTGAATTTGCTACAAGATTAGCACTTGCTCTGCAGTGTGATATTAACGAAAGGATGTATTTCTTCAGAAAGAATTATTTTTACCCTGACATGGCGAAAAACTTTCAGATATCCCAGTATAACAAGGCGGGCGGCAAAGCCTTCGCTGATGGGGGGAAGGTACCAATCAAAATCAGCGGAGAGAGGCAAGAAATACAATTAAATAGAATTCATTTGGAAGAAGATCCAGCTAGACTTGTGCATAAAGGTAGTATTGCGACCTCTCCGTACACCCTTGTAGATTACAATAGGTCGGGTATAACCTTAATAGAAATTGTTTCAGACCCTGTGATGAAATCGCCTGAAGAAGCTCGAGAATATTTAAATAATCTAAAGTCTATTGTACAATACACAAGAATCTCTGATTTAGATTTAGAAGGTTCTTGTAGAGTTGACGCAAATATATCGATAAAGGGGCACAAGAGAAGCGAGGTCAAAAACATTAATAGTTTCAAAGAAGTAGAAAGAGCCTTAAAATGGGAAATTCAGAGACAAAGAAATCTATTGAAAAGGGGGAAGGAGATACAACAGGAAACGCGCCACTGGGACGACAAGAGAAGAATTACGATATCCCTTAGAACTAAAGAATTTGAAAAAGACTATCGTTATTTTCCAGAACAAGACTTGGTTCCAATCGAAATAGGCGAGGATTTCATAGAGAAAGTAAGAAAAGAGCTTCCAGAAATGCCGATGGCTCGATCTAAACGATTCCAAAAGGAATATAACTTATCTGAGTTTGACTCAGAAATATTAGTTCTTGACAAAGACATTGCCGATTTCTTTGAACAAGGTATTAAGCTAGACGATAATTTCGGATTTGAGGAATATAAAATTTTTGTTAACTGGTTGATGGGTGATATTTCTCGATGGTTAAACGAGAAAAACAAAACAATTTCCCAAACAAAACTCAATCCGAAACAATTAGTTGATCTCATTAACTTTATCAAGGAAGGTAAAATTACGGGAAAAATTGCGAAAAGCTTTATTCCGGAGATGATGAAAGGCACTCCAATTAATAAAATTCTTAAAAAGACCGGTAAAAAAAGAATCTCAAATGTGGAAAAAATCAAGACGATTGTTAAAGAAGTTATCGAAGAGAACGAGGACATTGTTGAAGACTACAAGGAGAATCCTAGAGCTATACAAGCCCTCATCGGGAAATGTATGCAAAAAACGAAAGGTCAAATTGATCCGAAAATAACCAACAAAATCATGTCAAAAATACTCAAGGAGCAATAAAACTCTTTCTATAATTAATCTCTTTATAATCAATTGTATTACAATTGTTTTTTAGTCCACCTTACTAATATCTTATTAAACTCTCTGATATTATCTCTGTTTGATAGATGTCCACCCAATTCGATAGTTTCAAGCGAGGCAGTTTTGGCGATTTTTTTCATCTCTTTAGCAGTTTTTTCAGGTGTAACTTTATCTTCTTCCCCAACTACGATAAGAATCGGTTTACTAAAGTTTTTCAGGACAAATGTTGTTTTTCTTCGTCCCGCCATGCCACTTAACGCTTGAATTACTCCTTGTACCGATTGCTGTAACATCAGGTTCAAAATCTCCTCTTTAGCTTCTGGATTCTTTTTAATAAATTCATCGGAAACAATTTTTGAATTTAACCCGTCGACAAATGCCGCTACTTCAGAATATTTATCGTAGAGTTCTCGAAGTAGTGTTCTTTTATTTCGATCTTTAGGGTTTTTTTTAAGCACTTCTTTAATCGCGTGAATTGTATTCAATCTAATTCCTTTTTGTTCTTCAGTATCTGCGTCTGCTCGAGTATCTATCAAAATCAACCCATCAACTCGTTCAATGTTTCTTGCTGTATATTCTAATATAATATAACCCCCCATGGAACACCCGCCTAATACTAGATTAGAAATTTGATATTTTTTTACAATATCTGAAATTACTGTAACATAGGGTAATAAATCGTTCGGTTGAGAGTTCAAGGGTTCACTTTTGCCAAATCCCGGTAAATTAGGTAAAAATACTCTAATTTTTCCTTGTTTCTGAGCAATTTGGTTAAATTCTGAGATTAGATTTTGATTTTTGAAATTTGGCATATACATATCCAAATCGAAAGGAAAGGCGTGAATAAAAATAAAATCTATATAATCTTGACCTTTCTTCTCGTTTTCAATTGGAAATTCTTGAATCTTTCCCTCGATTTTCGTTCCCATTGAGGAGATTAATTGAAAATTTTTCATAGAATTAAGTGTGTCAGTGAAAATAAAATTCTTCTGCTTAAAAATTATAAACTCTCTTCTATCGAAAAATAAAAAGATCTAATAAAGTAATTCGAAGATAAATCTAGATTTTATTAGAAGAAATGTTAAATATTGACTAATACAGTTCATTTACAAACAAGTATTTATGGGTGATAAATTTAAATGACAGTAAGTAATATGGTAGATTTAAACGAATTGTATCAAAGCGCAGATTGGAAAAAAGAAAAGCATGTCCCCGTGATCGAAATCATTGGAGAATGTAAAAAAGGATCGAATATTACATTAAAACTGCACGTTGGTAAGGAAATAGGACATCCTAACACATCAGAACATTTCATAAGTTGGATAAAAGCTTTATTTTTACCCGAAGGAGAGCAATATCCGTATGAGATTGGGAAGGCAGAGTTTAATGCTCATGGGGCTTCAGTAAAAGGTCCTAATACTAGCACAGTATATTGCGATCCAGAAGCGACTCTAACTTTTAAAACAGAAAAACCAGGTACGATTATAGCATTTTCCTATTGTAATATACATGGGTTATGGAAAAACACAATGGAATTAAGTTTTTAATGTCCTAACTAAGCAAGAATTAGAAGTTAATAATTATTTCCTTTTTTTTAATAAATTTTATTTTAAAATATTAAATTCCCATCTCTGGAATTTAAAAAGATTGAGTAGTAGATAGAAAGAGAATAATTTTATAATTTATTTAAAAATAAAAAGAAGTAAAAGAATTATTCAATATCTACATCAACCGTGTGAAGCTCTGGTTCCTTGAAATCTACTGTAAATCCTAGTAAACCCTCTTTATAGGTTGCTTTGGCCGTTTCAGGATCGATGGGACAATCGAATCCAAAAGATCTCATATATCGTACTCTATCAGTCTCGCCAGAAACAAGTAAATAACTTTCGTTCAGTTTCAAACGGATTGAATCTCTATCTGCTCCAGGTAAATAGATTT
This sequence comes from Promethearchaeota archaeon, assembly GCA_014729315.1. The sequence goes on from WJKD01000960.1 coordinate 7,319, forward strand.
CACCGGTATATCCCGAAGAATCGTCTTTTACGCACAATGTAAATTCAGGTGAGTAAATTCGTTTCGTTATCGGTTCTTCTTTTACTTCTTGAACATCCGTATCGCTTTTCTTAGGTTCAATTTCGGTCATATTCACCCCTCCGTTTAGTAATTGATTATATATTTTAAAGAGAAACTTTTACTTATAATAACATTACGCTGATAAAATGTAAGAAAAAATCGGGAGATAGCGAATTTAATTAATAAATTATTTAAAGCGACTTTTGAATAATAAATTGAGAATAAGAATTCATATAGGGGAATCGTATTTTTAAGAAATTAGATGGAAATATTCGTTTTATGTATATTAGTATAGAAAGTTGGTTTTTATTCTTGAATCTAAAAGTCATTTTACCAAGATTATTAATATCGGAGTGATATCTGCGTATATACAGATCAGCTTGAAACCTTTATTTCACGAATAAAGTATTAAATAAAATTTGCTATGATAAAAATTAATATAGAAATAAGTAAAAAAATAAAATTATTATTAAAGACAATAACTTATACTAAAATCCAATAGAAGTTATTTTACTATGAAAAGAATATTAATCGTATATCATTCTGCATCGGGAAGTACAAAGTTAATCATCGAAATAATCAAAACTAGATTAGAACCTTTTTTTAAAGTTGATACAATTAGAGTCCCTATAAATTACGATTATTCTGACCTCGTTAACTATGATCTTCTTATTTTTGGTTTTCCTACATTTTATCTAAAACCCTCGCCTTCAATCTCAGAATTTATCGAAAAAATACCAAAATTAAAGATGCCAAAAAAGGCATTTGTACTCACAACTTTAACATTTTATGCTGAAAATTGTCTTAGAATCTTTAAAACACAATTATTAAAAAAAATATAGTTACAGGGGGGTATATGGAATTTAGAGGTCCTGGAACAGACGCTTCACTTCTCTTACCAACTTATTTGTCTGGTCCGTTCAGAAGGTATGAAAAAAAGATAAATCAAAAAATCGATGATACAGTTACACAAATTAAGGATTTAATAGCCTCTAAGGACTTAATTTACACCTTACCCAGATTAAAATGGTATACTCTTATAAGTAAGATACTACAATCATTTTATTTTGATAATTTTGCTAATAACAGATTTAAGATACATATAGTAAGCGAAAGGTGTAGCAATTGTAAATTATGTATAAGAATATGTCTCAGAGAATGCTGGAAAGAAAACAAAGGATACCCAATATTTAATCCTATTAATTGCGAACTTTGTTTAGCTTGTGTACATCATTGTCCAGAGAATGCGATAATTTTTTCTGAAGCAATGAAAGATAAACCTAGATTAAATCAAAGCTTTTACAAACAATTGAAAGAAAATACATTTCCTTATGATTAATTTTGAAATTATACAATGTTCTTTCTCTTTATACCTTGGTTAATCGTTTCTTTAAAAAGAATAGTTTATACATAGGCTATAAAAATAGAGTAGATATAAGAAGTAATTTAAATCAAATTTATACCCATGAAGAACTTCCAAAAAAAGAAGAAAGAAAAAATTAAAGCAGATTTTGAATGGCGGACGACGCCGCTGATAATTTTAAATTAATTATGCCTAATTTTGCATCAACAGTAGCGATAATTGTGAGGATATTGCCCTCAATTTCGGAGAAAAGAATTTTTCCCTTTTCGCTTTCAATAATAGCGTTTTTAAATAGGCCTTGCTCTAATTCTTTGGTCGCTCGTTGAGATGCTTTAAGGATTAACGTCACCATTGCTGCTACCGCTTCTGGATCAACCCAACCCGGCAATGCACTACCTTTAATCAATCCGAACTTTTCAATTAGCGCAGCTCCATGTACTCCCTTTATAGCTTTTAAATTTTCTAATATTTCTGATAATTTTTCGCTCATTTCACTCAGTTAAAGATATTTATTACCCATAGTTTAACTTACTAATATAATAGATAGGTAAGAGTTAATACTATTTAAGTATAAAATTATTTAAAATTTGACTTAGATGATTTAACTACTTCTATTGAATACCAATTTATATAATTCTTTTTTCAAAATATCTCGCTTTTTAGATATTAGTTGATTCAATTCCAACAAAAAGAGGAAGGATGAAATGAAAGACAATTAAAATTGAATTTTAATGCTCCGTTATTGCTGCTTACTGTTAAAGTTTAAATAAGATTTTGGTAGATATTTACACAAGCACGAATTAAAAACGAATTTTAAAAAAAATATTAATTTAGTGAGAAATATGAGTGAAATGGAAGAAGTGAGAGTTGGAGTGACATGGAGGCATTTAGTAGCTTGTGCCTTAGCTACAGGGATAAGCACAATCTTAGCGATTTTTGCGGTTATAGCTGCTCCAGTTGCTCCGTTTCCTGGGGTTTCGGGCTTATATTTAGCAGCTGCAATTTATGTCCCCTTAAGCCTATGGTTGGGTATTTGGGGAGTAATTGCTGCATACATTTCTTGTGTTATTCTCGGATTCGTAACCGGTTTAGGTGTATGGAGTTTTGTATGGTCTTTAGCAGATTTGGCTGAGGGAATCATCCCGCTTATTGCCTTTCGTCTAACCAAAACCGATGTAGACATTGGGAAGGATTTAAAAAGACCAAATGTTTTATATATCCTTCTGGGTATTTTAATTGTGAACTTAATCGTGGCTGCCATCGCCACAGCGTTAGTGATTCCTGCAATATGGATAACCACCTTAATCATTGCGATAGTACTTATTGTTGGTATGTATTTGGTTAATCCCTCCCGTCCCTGGTTGTTATTCGTTATCTTTGGTATTGTCTTACCTTCTCTTGTGTCGGCGTTGATCGGAATTGGTGTTTTGGTCATTGCTGGTTTTGCTCCTCCAGAAAGTTTTTGGATAGGAGTAATTGGTTGGTTTGCTGGAGATCTTATTGTCTTATCTGCGATTGCGACTCCAATGATGATTACATTGACCGGCAAACTTAAGCAAACGTCGATATTTGTAGAAAAATGGGTTTCTTAAGATGATAAAGGGAGGTGTCATCAATTTCATCCTCGACTTTATCTAAAACTTTTTTTTCCTATATTCCTAAAAATTCTATAATCAATAAAATCCATCCACTTACAAAAATCTCTTTGCTTATTTTTTTAAGTACTATTATCTTTATTTTAGATTATATTATTGACATTTTACTTATCCTAATCTTTGTCATAGTATTAATTTTGATTACAAAGGTACCTCTTTTTTCTAAAAAATTTCTAAAAATCATTCTAACTTTTTTAGTTGCGAACCTCTCAATTTTTATCGCTTGGTGTTTGTTTTCTTATAGACCCGGAAAAATCACTTATTTTCAAGCTACTATAGTATTTATTGAAGATAGGTGGATTTGGAATATATTAATAACAGATCAGACTATTTTTTACGCTTCAAGAATATCCTTAAGAGCGATAATCATGTTCTTTCTTGCTTTATTTTTCTTTATTGGAACCACAGATAGGGAACTTATCCACGGCTTAAGGTCGGTGAAAGTTCCTTTTACTATATGTCTTATGATAAATTTAACATTTAGAGGGATTTCAATGTTTCAGCAAGATTACCAAACTGTTAGAGAGGCTATGCAAACAAGAGGAGTTGACTTTGATCACGCCTCTATACCAAGGAGAATAAAGAATTTCGTCTCTATTTTCATCGCTTTAATAGTACTTATGTTTAAACGCACGGAAGAGATGGCATCATCCATTGAAGCTCGAGGAATACCCTTTCGATCAAAAAATAGGACAATCTATCATTATTATCCTGTTAAGAAAAAAGATATTATTATTATGTTGTTGCTCGTTCTTTTTCTAGTCTTCTCAATGTTTTTACGATTTACAGATGCAACACTGATTTTCTATATTATCGAAATTATTAACATTTTCAAATTTTGGGGGTAAACCATGGACACAGTTATAAAGGTCACAAATTTTTCGTGGGCTTACAAGGCTTCAAAGGAAAGACTAATATTAGATTCAATTAATTTAAAAGTTGCCGAAGGCGAATTTATCGGGATTATGGGTCCAACTGGAGCCGGAAAGTCCACATTATGTACTTGCATGAACGGATTAATCCCTCTAAGGACTCGGGGCTGGATAAAAGGTACGGTAGAAGTATTTGGAAAAAATACTCGGGATTTAAAGATGTCAGATTTGGGAGTGAAAATAGGATTAGTATTTCAAGATCCTGAAACACAGTTCATTATGATGTCGGTTGAGGATGAAATCGTATTGGGTCTAGAAAATTTGGGTTTGACTCGAGAAGAGATTCGAGCGCGAGTGGCCTGGGCACTGAATCTCGTAGATTTGGAAGGATTTGAACATAGAGCACCTGATGAGCTTTCAGGTGGCCAAAAACAGAAAGTAGCGATAGCGGCGATTATGGCTATGAGACCAAAAATCTTAATTTTAGACGAACCTACTTCTGATCTTGATCCTCACGGAACTCTAGAATTCTTCGAGTTGCTGAAGAAAATTAAAGAAGAATTTAAATTAACTATAATTTTGATAAGCCACGAGACCAAGAAAGTGTTGGATTTTTGTGATCGGGTTATTCTTTTGAATGATGGTAAAATCAAATTTGATGGAACTAAAAGTGAATTCTTAAAACAATCTTTATTAATAAAAAAATTAGGAATTTATATACCTCCTGAAATTGCCAAAAAATATCCTGAGTTAGATTATAGCGTAACTCTATCGAATCCAATCAAGTCTTCATATGAAGGACGAGAAATTGCGGTTGAGGTAAAGAATCTTAGCTATACATATCCAGATTTAACTGAAGCAATTAAGAATTTAAGTTTAAAAATCTATAAGGGTGAATTCATCGCTATTATCGGAAAAAATGGCTCTGGGAAAACAACCTTAGTGAAACATTTTAACGGTCTTCTCAAATCCCAAACGGGGAAATCTTATCTTTATGGTAAATCAATTAAGAATTATACCATTCCAGAAATAGCAAAAACCATAGGATTCTGCTATCAAGATCCAGATCATCAACTATTCAAAAATACGGTACGCGAAGAAATTGAATTTGGCTTAAAAAATCTAAAGATGGAAGAATCCAAAATTGATAGGAGATATAATGAAATTGTCGATCTTTTAGGTTTAAGAAAATTCGAAGAGATGTATGAATCCACTTTTTATTTGAGTAAAGGAATTCGCCAAAGGTTAGCTTTAGCTTCAGTATTGGTTCTAAAACCAGAGATTCTCATTGTTGACGAGCCTACTACGGGCCAATCTTATGAATTAATACAAAGTTTTATGAAAATACTCCAAAAACTTCATGCTGACGGTCGAACAATTATTATTATCACTCACAATCCGTATATAATCGCTCATTATGCGGAGTCGGTTGTTATACTGGATGATGGTAAGTTAGTAGAAAAACTTCCTACTATGGAATTCTTAAAGGATGAGGCGCTTCAAAAAATAGCTGCGTTTATTCCGCCGTGAATCTTTTTCATTATTAATTTAATGCAAGAATTAAAGAGAATGCACTTAGGAAGTAATTAAAACCTTATTTAATTTTAGGAGATCAAATAAAGATTACAATTCAAAGAAAGCCTAAATCATTCAAATATAAACATAAATTAAAACATAGCTCTAATTGGTGTTTAAAATGACTGCGATTGAGCAGCGAGATATTTAGACATAAATATAAATATCGAATATTTCTTATATTATATAATCGAGGTTTAACATAACATAATTTTATGTAGGTGATACTCTAAATGAAAGATGAAGTAAATGCAGCGAAAAAGGTTTTTAAAGAAGCTTGGGATGCTTTAAATGATTTCTTTGACGAGAAGCGTTCAGATACAATTATGGAAAAAATTAAAAAAGCAAAGAGAGACGAAGTTGCCTTAATAAAATTCTCAAAAGGATTCATTGGAAACACTAATCAAATCAATTTCCGTATTCTTGTTGGCAACAAAAAGGAACCAGGAGATTACATATACGAAGCAGTGTATTTAGACGATAAGAAAGAACCTTATCTATATGTGTTTAAAGTCGAATCTGGAAGATCAATTAAGAAAATTCTCAAAGATTTTCAAGATGATGGATGGAGAGGCTACAGAAAGGTAAAAAAGTATAAATCTCTTACGGATTTCTTAGAATACGCTTATAAGCACGGAATACACTATAACGGAAAGAAAGAGAAAAAAGAAGAAGCACTTAATATTTTGATTAAGGGTCTTAAGCGAGCTATGGAAGCGGTTGGAGAAGATATCAAGGAAAAGAAAGGAGTTAATAGTGAAACTGCGAAGAAGGTTGCGAAAGTCGTTGCTATAGCAGCAGTTACTACGATTGTATCTGCTGCATTAACACCGGCAGCAGGCGTTGTAGTAACAGAAGTTGCTGGTGGAGGTACAATTACAGGTGATGTTATTGGGCAAGCAGGACAAGCTGCAGTTGAGGGAGTCAAAGGTTTAGCAGACCCAGCCAACATTGCGACAAAAGTAGCAAAAAAGGTATTAACAAAAGGAAAAAGCATCGGAAAGGACTAATTTCGTCAATATTTTTTTCAATTTTTTTACTTATTTTTTTAAATGATTCCGTAACTTGTGCTCTAAGGATCTTTTAGAATGGCTTCATTTTCAAATTGTTCAAATTATTTTAAACTAATTTTTTTAAAAATATGTTCATATAATAAAATAAGTATTAATTGAATATGACAGTAAATGAAGATTAGTACATTCTAAAAAAGAGTTATTCTCTATTCGAGGAAAATTTTTATGCTAAAAAAAAGAAGAAAACGTTCGCAAAAGACTGGCTTACCTCCAGGAACACTCGTATATACGGGTACTGAAGAAAAAGAGGAAGTTTCCATTCACATCATAGATTATAATGAAAAAGATTATAAAATACTCGATACAAAAGATCTGAATAAAATTGAGAAAAATGAAGATACCTCGTTAGTAAGATGGATCGACATTGATGGAATCCATCAATTAGAAATAATCAAACGACTGGGATCTCAGTTCAATCTACATCCACTACTTTTAGAGGATATTGTTAACCCTGAACAAAGACCAAAAATTGAAAAGTTCGATGATTATCTGTACGTTGTATTAAAGTTTTTACGCTGGGAAAAAGAAGATGCTATAATCCATTTAGAGCAAATTAGCATAATATTAGGTAATAATTATGTGATATCGATTCGAGAGCAAGATAGTGGCGTATTTGAACCAATACTTGAGAGAATAAAAACTAAAAGAGGTAAGATACGCGAGGAAAAGTCAGATTATCTCATGTATGCATTAATAGACGTGATTATTGATAATTACTTCACGATTCTCGAAATATTTGGAGATAAAATTGATGAAATCGACGAAGAATTAGTCACCAATCCAGATCAAAAGACATTAGAAATAATTCATAAAATTAAACGAGATATTATTACTATCCGTAAGTTTATTCGACCTTTACGAGAAGTGATAAATAGTATTCAGAGGAGCGATATAAAACTGATCAAGGAATCTACAGGAATATATTTTAGAGATATATACGATCATACCATCCAGATTATTGACACTTTTGAAAGCTATCGAGATATTATTACTACTATGCACGACAGTTATTTATCAAGCGTTAGTCATCGTATGAATGAAATAATTAATCTTCTCACTATTATCTCAACGATTTTCATACCTCTATCGTTTTTAGCGGGATTATACGGTATGAATTTTGCTTACATGCCCGAATTACAGAACCCCTATGGGTATTTTATTCTGCTTATCGTTATGGTCACCATTGGAATAGGCATGCTGGTCTATTTCAGAAAGAAAAAATGGATTTAATCTAGACAAAATAAACGCTAAAAATAAAAAAGAAAAGAATTGAAATTTTGAAACTTAAATGTGATTATACATGATCCGACTTACATCTTAATAAGCGAACCAATAGCGTCCATGAGCGTTTCTTTTCTAGGAAGACCCTTTAATAAATCGGACTTTACACGCTTAGCTAGCTCTTGTGGCGTAAATGGTTTACCATCATTTGAAATATCGTTGTACGAATGCCATCCTTGGAAGACAAATACCTTATCGGCAACTACTCTGAAAACTTCTCCCGAAACTCTTTTCGCTTTGTCAGAGGCTAAATAGATCACCATCGGGGCTACATTTGCAGGATTAAACACATCAAATCCGCTCTCGTCCAGCTTATTCATTATGTCTACCATCTTTGGAGTGGCGTCTGTAGTCAATCTCGTTCTGGCAACTGGTACAATACAATTCACGGTTGCATATTTCTTTAATTCCATAGAAGCGATAACTGTAAAAGCGGCGATACCCGCTTTAGCAGCTCCGTAATTTGTCTGACCAATGTTACCTAATAAACCTGCATCGGAAGAAGTGTTGATAATCCTGCCAAAATTCTTAAGTTTCGGATCTTTCTTTCCTTCTTCTCTAAAGTAGGCAGCAGCGTGGCGCGTCATGTTAAAAGTTCCTTTTAAATGGACGGCAATAACGGCATCAAACTCTTCCTCACTCATATTAAAAAGCATTCGATCGCGTAGTATTCCCGCGTTATTAACGACAATGTCTAATCGACCAAACTCCGAAGCAGCTTGGTCTATCATAGCCTTTGCCTTATCGAAATCTGTTACTGAATCGTAATTTGCTACAGCCTTAACGCCAAATTTTTTTATTTCTTCAACGACTTCATCGGCAACTTTCGACTCCTTACCCGTTCCGTCAAATGAAGCACCCAAATCGTTAATAAGTATATTACATCCTTCCTTAGCCATAGCCAAGGCTTCTTCTCGCCCAAGGCCTCGTCCTGCGCCTGTAATTATCGCGCTTTTTCCATCAAGCATTCCCATATTATTTCACTTTAAAATATTATTCTTTCGATTTCTTAATTTGTGATTAATTAACATTCTATTTTTAAACTTAAAAAATTTTTCAGTTGTTTCGGAATGTTATTATCATTGCTCGATAAATTTTGAGATTTTCACATTATAGTAATTCGATAAAAAAAGAGAAAAATGGGAAGATACATCGTAAATAAATTTTCTATATTAGATGAGATTCCAATATATTACTTATTTGTATGTTCAACATAACAGCTGTCGCAAAAATAATCCCCGCACTTTTTACATATGTTAGCACATTCTATGCAGATGGCATTCCCACATATTTCGCACGAAAAAAGAACATCTTCGATTTCTTCCCCGCAATTAGGACATAATTCTCCGTCATTCATACGATATTCTCTTAAGAATTTAAAATTTTTATATGCTAAGATAAATAAGAAATTCATTAAATTTTATTTTCTTAGAGATTAACTTAATAAAAGCTTTCAATATTATCAAAATGTATTGTTAACAAGGAAATATGAGAACTTAATTTCTGCTTGAACTTACTAAATATTAATCGATTCTTATTTCATCATTTAATAATGCTATAATTCTATCCATCATTCTTTAATTAATAAATAAGTTCCAATGGTAAAATAAATAAGTCTGATTTTTAATTATTAATTTAGAAATTTATATAATAATCACAAAACCTTTCTTACTGAACATGACTAAACCAATAAAAATTGAAATTCCCTCTGAATTATTGCCATATCTTAATGATAATCCTGAAGAAAAAGTTAAGTTATTACTTATTTTTGAATTATATAGAGAAAAAAAGATAACTCTTCGTCAAGCAGCTGATATATTGAAATTAACATACAGAGAAATGGAAGAAGTATTAAAAGAAAACAGAGTTTTCATAAATTTTGGGAAAAATGAACTAGACGAGGAATTTCAGTATGGTTTTAGCAGTAATTGATTCGGATGTCCTCATTCATTTAGCAAAATTAAACCAACTTGAACTTTTAAAAACGCAATTTTCCCAGATTTTTATTTCCGAAACAATTTATGACGAAACTGTGGTAAAAGGATTAAGCACTGGGAAGAAGGACGCTCAACATTTAAATGAATTTATTAAACAGGATTTTATTAAAATAGAAAAAGCTTCTATAGAAAAAACTATAGAGATAATGAATATTTATAAAATTCACAGAGGAGAAAGTTCTATTTTCAATTTAGCAGAAAAAATGAAAGTAGATTATTTTATAAGCAATGAAATTAAATTAAGAAATGCTATAAAAACCGAAGGTTTTAAGGTTGTTGGAACTTTGGGTATAATTTTAAAAGCTTTTACGCTTCATTCAATTAAAAAAAAAAAAATGTTTAAATATATTAAATTATATCAAAATAAACTCCCAAGA
>WJKD01000961.1 GCA_014729315.1 Promethearchaeota archaeon
ATCACATTCTTGTTCACCACTGCCAGCGACAGATTGAACAGACTCTGCAGAAAATCCACATCCGTGCGGTCCAGCAGATCGAGAATGTACCATTTCCAGTCCATTCCCAGATTATCCGTGCGGTAGTTCAGTTTGCCCACGGTCCAGATCTTCTGCTTATCTGCCGGCGGCATATTGTCCGGCAGATACGAGTCATTCCAGTCCCGGTACCATTCGGGACCGATCTGCCCCAGATGCTGCGTCCCGGAAACGCCAGCCACACCAAAGCGGGGGTCCAACTGCCAGAATACCGATCCTGAAAACGTAGAAATAAGTAAAGTTATGAGAAAATACAACACGATTTTTGGCAATTTCATAATTGATCCTCGTTAAAAATGACAACGAAAAATTATGCTCTAATGTATCACTTTTTTTTGAATGAAGCAAGAGAAAAGATATTGTGGTGGGAGGTTGCGGTGCTATTCTAAGCTCAATCCTGATAATTGACTAATTATTCGACACTCAAAAGTTTAATTTTATAGTTATGCGCTATTGTGCCCTAGGCAAATTAAAATATAATTAAGCGAAAGGCGAGGCGATTTTTTTCTTTTTTCTTTTTGTCCATCCTGCCCAAAGTAGTCGGTATATGGGATTAGTGCATTTCTTCATTAATTCGTTGGCTAAATTTCCCCATCCTCTTCTTCTTGCTGAGTCTGAAGCAATTACCAATAACAAGTTTTGGTATGCAGGTTCTTTGTGAGGTAAAAATGCTAGATTGTAGAAAATACTTTCCTTTAAATTAGTTTTAGCCATCATTTTCATCCGTTGAAATATGATTGAAAACAAATATTCAGATTCTTCCCATGATTTACCTAATAAATCATAATTGTAGCAAACTTTTCGAGAATTGAGCTTACTAAAATATCTTTTATCTTTCGTATATATGTGAAGGCTGTCACTAATTTGATTATAAGTGCCAGGCTGTATATTCAACCAACCCGCGAGAATTTCTTGTAAGCATGTGAATTGTACAAAATTATAAGGCAGCCCACGGAATAAATCATTGCTACGTAAAATTTGTAGCCATTCAAGTCTATTGTTCCGAATTTTTAACATAGAGCAAATATTACACGGAATATCTTCAGCTACTGGCTTCCCGTTAATATCTGGTAAGTCAGACTTAGGATCCCAAATCTGAAGAAGGATTTGACGACTGTCCCAAGATTTTTTAAGAGCGAAATATGCTTTCTCTAATTGATCGAACCCAAAATGATTTCTTAATCTAAATCCGTAGGCACCGTGGTATTTCTCTACATGACCTGCAAATTTAGGTAAAATAGGATTCCAATGGTTTATGATCTGAGCTTCATTTGAACCATTCATAATCCAAACGATCTCGGCTAAGGCAAATGCTGGATTTATTGTCGGTTCGCGCGAGACGACCCATCTTTGTTTAGGATCATCAATAGCAAAACCCACATGCAACAACTCTTGAGTTTCTCCGTTGCGGCTTGATTGTAAACTTTTATTTTTTGAATTTCTAAAATAATTCGCCGCTTTACGCCAGACAACATCAGCTGATTCCCCTGAAAAAGTTGTAATCATTTATTGTAACCTGCCTTATCTTTTATACGGTTATTAATTTTCCATTTTGGTGGATACCAGTATTCTATTCGCTGAGTATTCGGAACATATTTTTGTTTAATCCTTTTTCGATTGCTAATACCTTTTATTTCTGGATGTGCAATTCTGGAATACTTATCAACTTCGCAAAAAAGATTTTGACAATCTATCAAGTGTAATGGTCTTCCCCATAGTGATTTAAACTCCAGACCTAATCTATCAAATTCTATTTCTTGTCGTTCTGTAACTTGTTTAATAATCTCTACTTCGTTTAGTCCACCTAAATCTGAAAAACATTTACTAATTCCATTTTGTGCTCCAGGACCTGGAACAACGAAATCATTTTCACTAAAATTTGTAAGTTCGCTATAATTGATATCAATAGCATACTGATAAGCAAGGAAATCACCAATGGTCGGATATGAACGTAGTAGTTCAAACAGTTGCTTCATTGATTTGAGTTCTATAATTCTACTTGGAATTTCATCTCGCATTAGCAATTCGATTAATTTTAAATGATTTTGATATTTTCTCTGATATCCGAATGCGTTTTGCCCCGATGTCATAATATAAGCAGCCGAATATATTGATTTTCCTTTTTTCATTGCTTCACTTAATAATTTATCATAGTTTTCAAATGAATATTCTGCAAAGGCTACTTTGCCCAATTTTTGTGACAGATATTCCCATGTCTCGATTCTATTAAATGTTTTAAACAATAATATTCTAAAGAAAATTTCCTCTTGGGATTGATCACCAGAATAGGTCACATTTTTTATTAAGTATTGGCTAACCCGATCTGAGGCTCTATAAACATTCGTAAATTTGTATTCTTTAAGAATAGGATCTTTAGTAAGTGGGTATGATATATTCTTGAATTTTCTAAAAAATATCTCTTGACGTTCTACAGCAAAACGCCAATACGTATCATAGACCTCTGTTGTTTTTGCCGGTGATAAAGAACTAAAAACGATTGGAATTAATTTGTTATTTTTTAAACTCGATTTATTTAGAATACAGTATATTCTGTTAAGAATTGTATCTAGTGCATCGTTAATATCACTGTTGTTTTCTATTTCCGCTGTCTCATAATGAGTAGATTCCTCTCTTAGAAGTTTTCTATATTCGTTATTCAATTTTCTCCAGGTTACTAAATTAGTGTTTTCTCTTAATGACTTTTCCCGAGTAATTAAAAAAGCCATTGTAGGTTTTAAGCTCCCCCAATGTGTTTTTTCTAATTCAATCATATGTGCTAGTGAATCAGACCTTACACCATAGACTTTGCCGTACACTAATGTTGACCACCAGAAACGATCAAGTAAAATAATTTTTCCTTTTTCAATATTGGGTACTATTTGGCTTTCTATAGTGTCAATGTGTGCAGCTATGTGCAAAATTTGCAAACTTGTTGGATTTATGGAATTTATATTAAAATCTTCTTTATTGTGATGGATTCTATAGACAATGTTTCCTATAGTTCCTTCTTCTTTACCCGGAAATGAATAATAAACGCATTCAAGTCCTTTTCCAATGAGGTGTTCAGCAACGAGTTTTGATAAACTTGACTTTCCTACACCGTCAGAGCCTTCAAAAGTAAATAATTTTCCAATTGATGGCATCGTTCCTCCATTAATGGTATCTTATACATATTTAAATATTTTTTGTATATTTTTCTAATAATTGTTTTTTTAAAACACTAAGCGCGCTTTTTGGGATTTTACCTAAATTGGCGATACCAGAAAAACAATTCATGCGAACTAATTTCAATCCCATTGCATGCGCGACGAAGTGTCCTAAGCGGCAAAGCCCAAGATAATTACCATATGCTCTTTCGTAGATATGTTGTAGTGCATAAAATCCTGTAACAACAAGTCCGTCTCTACCAAATGGAGCGAACGTTACGTGTTGTAAACAGGGGAATCCTCTCCTTGGTTGACTTGTTAAATCTCTTGTTGGATCATATATATTTATTTGTAAAGCCGTCCTGCGAGGATTCTTATTTTGATTTCGTTTTGTCTCCGTCCAGAGTTTAATAATATCTTCGAGTTGGTTAATAGGTTTTCCTGAACTTCCTTTTGGAAGATATGCTGTCATTCTTGAAAAATAAACTCCATAACAATTTCTTCGATCTTTTTTAATTTTTGGATAAATGCGAAAATAGCGATCATAAAGAAGTTGCCTTGGTTTCGCTTTATTCCAAATTGATACGGGAAAAATTGTATTCGCTACTTGATTAACATTGAGATTAGTTTTGTTAATAACCAGATTATTATCTAGTAACCGCCTAATTTCATTGAGCTCTATCGGAGTTCCATTTTCAAATCCTGTAATGCTTACAATTAATGGAGAAACTTCATTTGTGTTCATCACTTTCAAGAAAGCTTTGATCCATGCGATAGACAGATTTTCCTCGCAAATATAATTGTCAAAATCATTCATCATTAGGTTCCTCAAAATGTCTATATTTGCCTAATCCTACGTAATTTTTTTTTGTAACTCGAACGAAAGCTGACCATTTAATTTTTGGATTAACAAGTCGACCAACTCCTTGTTTAATACCCTTAAAAACCTCCCATTGATTGTTTGTTTGAACTTTACTGACGCAATTTCCTTCTTGAAAAGTTCCCAATGGAGCGATTGATAAATCACCAACTTGAATATCAACGGGTCGCTTTTGCCAATGCTGATCAATTATTATAAGATTCTCACCTTCAATTTCACCAATTATATCCCTTTTGATTTTATTAGGTTGATATTTAATGAGTTCTTGTGCAATGATGGGATCAAGAATACCTAAAGCATGTCGCAGGTGTGTAATCAATGTAGAATAACCTACTCCAAAATAACAAGCGAGTGAATATAGCTGCAAACTATTTAAAGAGTTTGGTTCCCAATTTCTAATTTTAAACGCATTTTGAAGAGCAATCTTTGGCATTAATAAAAAACCAGAAAAACAGTCAACTAAGAATTCATCTGGATAAAAATTATTTTTATGTTTTCTGTTTTCAATGAGCTCATCTATTTTATAACCATGATTAAAAACATGATGTCCGAATTCATGCCCGCAATTGTAAAAGATTCTAACTGATGGTCGTTCGACATTTAAAATGATAACCGGTCGAGGACTTTTAGAATACATACCTTCCATGCTAGGAAGACTTTCAAATCTTACTTCAACTCCAAATCGTTCAACAAAATCGTAAATGCATATCGGATCTGTGATTTTTACTTTTGCTGCTTGCCTAATTTGAAGAGCTTTTACTAAAGCCTGTCGCGCTAATTTTCTTCTTTGTGATATCACTTTATTCCTCCGTATTTCTCAACGCTGATAGCAAATTCAATACTTTATCCAAATCCTCCTTCTTTAGTTTTGATAATTCTCGGGCCGCTAGTTCAATTTTATCTTTTTCTTTATCTACTATATCACTATCTTCGCATGCAATCCAGCTTATACTAACACTATATAGTTTCGCGAATTTAGCAAGCTCTTCACCAGACACGTTTCTTCTTCCCGCTTCTATTTCGGAGATTGATGGACGGTGTAAACCCATTAATTTTGCAGCTTGTGCTTGAGAAAGACCAGCATGTTTTCTTGCAAGAGCCAATCTTAATGCAATTGCTGCTTTCTTGTTATCTTTATCACTCATCTAGATTCCCTCATTTAATTTGTTTATATATTCTATCGCTAATTTCATGTAATTGCAGTGCTCGATTTTCATCTGGCGAAATAAATAGATTGATATCATCTTCAATTTCTAACCCTAATGCGGTGCTTACAATAAATAATGTCTCTAACACTCTAAAACTGTCAAAGCCAGGCAAATTCCCAATTGGAATTGTATGTTCATTGATCTCAAAATATTTTTCGCCGCTTAAATCTTGAACTTCATAAATCGCCTTTTTTAATTCAGCTAATATTTCACCTTTTTTCATCTTTGCGCTCCTTTCTTACTTATGGTAAGAATATCTTACAAATAATTTTTCTAAAAGTCAAGAACTTTTTAAAAAAAGTTAGCATCATGGAGAATTCTGGGGAATTGCACTGCTCCAAAATTCCGGCGCTGTTCCCTTTCTCACCCGCTGGCTCGGTATCTGTGCGCATCCGGCTTTTTCTTCCTCATGGCAACCGGTATGCTCCCTCTTTCCAAATTAAACCGAAATATTTGTAATAGGATTATCTCATATATTGTACGGCTATCCCGTTTGGTCAGAAAA
>WJKD01000083.1 GCA_014729315.1 Promethearchaeota archaeon
TCCTATGCTTATGGTCCCAAAAAATCAATGAGCGACTTACACAAGTTTATTCAAGAATTATACGATAAATATCCTTAATTTTTTATTTTCTTTATAAATTTTTAAATCTATTCAATATTGAACGCTTATTAACCTTTAATCTTTATTTCACTTAGATTGATACGCATAATGAATAAAAATGCGATAAAATACGCCAATCCACCAGACGCCATTATTAAAGTTATAATCGTAGAATTCTCTGAATTATTTCCAATTAAAATAATCCCTACTACTATTGAAGCAACTGCTTGACCAATCGTCAACATAAATACATTCAACCCCGAATAACCTCCGGAAATTTTTGAAACATTGCTAATGTTTCCCCCTGAATTCACAGCTGCCTCGTCTATTAATGCGCTACTTAGAGGATTCTGAAACAAACCTACCGCATACATTGTCCCCATTACAGTTCCATAGGAAACAAAAAAGATAGCAACCTTAAACTCAAAAGATAGAACTTCAATAAGGTATATTAATTCAAATCCAGAAGCGATAACTGAAAACAAGAGACAAATCGAAAAAGCTTTAATAATATTAACATGCTTTAGCACTAATCTCCAAACAAAAAACCATCCCAGTTTACAGCAGATTGATACTACCATATAGATAAAAAATTCTGCTCCTTGGAAAAGAAGAACATAAATTAAAAAAGGCATAACTGCTAATGCTATTATTCTCCCAGCAAATTGTATAAAAAAGCTTGCTAATACAAATTTTTTGAATTTTTTATCATTTGCTGGTCTTTTCATTTCCTTAAAAATTTCTATAATTGACTTTTTTTTTTTAAAAATAGTCTGGTATAGAAACGATTCATCTACGGAGGAATAAGTTGCGAGGATAGCTATTACTCCAAATATTGTAAATATTCCTCCTACAAAAGGCATAATCTTTATAACAACTTTACCCGATGATTCCCACCATTTTGCATTTTCAGGTTCGGATAATACGCTTTGTATTATTAAAGGAAACAACATAGCGATAAACGAACCAAATATATTAAACACGGTCCCTACTGAGGCGATCTTTTTTCTATTCTGAATTGTTTGAGATTGCTCGGGGAGCATCGAGCTATGAGCCACCAGAATAAGATTACCGGATAATGAATTAAGAATTAAAACAGTCCAATAATAAACAGTAACAGGTAAATAAAAAGAATTCTCCTTAGGGCAATACCAAGGTGGAATCCATAGCATAAAGCTTGTAATTCCCCAGAATGGGAGACCATACAATAAAAAAGGACGCCGCTTACCCCTTTTTCCTGGTTTTTTATTATCTATAAGAACTCCAAAAATAATTGAAAAAAAGGCTCCAAAGATAAGCTGAAAAAATAATCCAAGAGCTGCTATGAATGAATTGAGATTAATAGTATATACATAAAATTGGAAAACAAAAACACTAATTAACATATTGGTTGTGTACACTCCAAAATATCCTAAATTATATCCAATCACTTGTTTCCCGTAAAGTTCTCGATATTTGCTGGATTCAATCATGATTATTGGTCAATCTGAGTTAAAAGCAGTCGAAACATCTTTTCTAATAAAACATACTAAATTAAAACTATCTTTTAATTATATCATAAGTTTTAGATCTTATGAGTGAAGAAGAGATCTTGTTTTACGAAGTAAAGAGAAATTACGCAACAATAACATTAAATAGACCAGAAATTGCTCATTCTTTTAATTGGGAGTTAATGTCCGCTTTATGGGAAGCTTTAAATAAAGCTGACGAGAACGAAAAGATAAAATTCCTTTTGCTCCAAAGTACGGGAGATAGAGCATTTAGTGCCGGGATCGATATTAAAGCTACGACCCCCGACGATGTAGATTACTTAACGAAGATGAGAAAAATTGGACGGGACATTAATCAAAAAATTGTACTTATGAAAAAACCAGTAATTTGTAAAGTTCAAGGCTCTGCTATTGGTTACGGCTTAGAACTTATTATGGCGTGCGACTTAAAAATATTTGCTGACAAACCGTTTAGCGAAATGAAATTTCGAATGCCTGAAATCGCAATAGCTATTTATCCGCAGACTGGTGCCACAATTCTGCCCCTTTTAGCTTTTGGTCTGAATTATGCGAAGAAAATTTTACTCACATCTGACGAATTTGGATTAGACGAGTTAAAAAAGCTTAATTTCCCCACAAGAGTATTTCCCCCCGACAAACTTGAAGTAGAAACTAAGAAATTTTTAAGAACCTTTAGTAAACGAACTGAATCTTTTATGTATTTGATTAAGTCTTCTCTTACCTTAATGAATAA
>WJKD01000962.1 GCA_014729315.1 Promethearchaeota archaeon
GATATTCTCCCAAAGAATTTAATTCGAGTTTTTTAAGTTTATTTTTACATACTTTTTACTTAGGACTTTATGTCGTCATTCTCTCAATTATTCTTGGATCCTTATTAGCACGTCTAACAAAACCGTCAAAAGAGACAATTATTAGAGATTTGCAGGAGATTTCAATAAGCAACATAATTACTTGCCCATCTTGCGGAACTAAATATAATTCGATTCCTCAGTATTGTTATAATTGTTTATACAATATAGAGAGCCACTTGAATGAAGAAAAGTAAAATGAGACTAATATTTCTAGAAATAAAGTTAGTTTTATCCAGAATTTTATGCGTGTATAAGACTTAATCCTAACATATTTTATTTCGATGCTTTTTATAGAATGTATTAAGGAAGTTTTAGTAGTACTTTTAAAATATTTAAATTATAATAATTCGACTCAGTCTGTTGATATAAATCCGACAAAAATCTTACTGTAATAACAAAAACACAATCTTATTACATAGTGTAAAATGACAATTTCCGAATTACAGAACGAATTACCCCCAAATAATTCAAAAAATACTAAAGATACGGTTAGAATTTTATTCTCGTGTCCTATGTGTAAAACACGGAAAGAATTGGAAATCGACAAGACAATAATTAATCAAAAAAAACAATTAACCACGATATCATTCTCTGCTGGCTTAATATGCGAACATTGCTTTCAAGCGTTTATTGACAAAAATTTTAAGGTAAGGGGATATCAAAAAGTCGATTATGAATTTTCTAACGATGTTTTAGCAAATAAGCTCTCGTTAGAAAAAGACTATACAAAGGAGGAATTTTTAAAAGATAAAGAATTACTCGAAAATTTGAACATAAAGGCGAACCATTTAGAGTATAACCCTAAGAAAAAAAAGAATAGAAAAACTAATCAGAAGAAACATTCTGAAGATTTACGAAACAATTATTCAAACGCCATTAAAGAAATCCAAAATATTCTTTTGGATAATAAGCAGGAAAAACAGGGAAATAAATCAAATCTAAGAAATAAGAAAGGCGATGAAATGGATGTAAAAGAAATATTTGAAGAATTTCGGGAATTTATTGACAAAGATAATCCTGAATTTTCAGAATTCCTAAAAAATGATAAAGTAAATTAAGATATAGTGGTCAATTCTTATTTTAATACTTTTTAATTTATTCTATTTATTAACAATTATTATAAATGCCAAATTCCCTAATTAGAATTACTATCTAGTTAGATCCCCAGAACCTCAAAAAGCTCTCTCACTCCCATTTTAAATTATACCTGAAAATTGTGAAAAAGTAATTAATACTGTCATTTCTCATCATTGAGAGTTGTATCAATATTGTGATGTTATTGAAAATTATATTTAATAACTAATCAATAGCTTTAATTCATATAAACTTATTTTTTATAAATTCTTTTAATGATAGATAGCATTATTACTTATTAGAGCTATGTTAAAAATATATTCAGCTTCATGTCCTTTCATTAATATAGGCAAGTTATCATTTGATGATCGGTTACCGAATCAATCAACAGATGTTTTTGATTTTTTTTGGGAATTTGACTTCACTATTAAAAAACTTTTTTTCTATCTATTGTAACTTTTTTTGTCGATTGGAATTGATCAATAATATCGCCCAAATGCGATCGATCAACCAACATATTTAAATAGAAGTAAAACTAATAGAAATGTAACATTAACTTAAAAAATTTAAACTATAACATAATTACTAAAAAAAAATTTAGTGGAGGAAAAATAAAATGGGAGCTTTTGCTTGGAGTCCTTTACGCGCGCTCATGAAAAAAGCTGGAGCTGAGATCGTAAGTAGAGCTGCAGTTGACAAATTAATGGATTATCTTGAAGAGTACGCAAAGGACTTAACAACTTGTGCCCTTGACATTGCCAAACATTCTGGCAGAAAAAAGGTCACCCAAGAAGATATGAAAATAGCTATTCAATTAATCTAAGCTGTTTTAATCTATTTAAATTGTGTAATTTCTTTTTTTTCTTTTATTCTCTTCCTTTATTAAAAGTTTAATTCTATTTTTTTCACAAGATGTTCTAAGAACATGAGGAATTAAATATATTTTTAAATGAAAAAGGACCATATTGGTATTATAGAAGTTAAATCTGCAATTACTGTTCCCGAAACACACTACGACAGAGAATGATATTTATCTTTTCAAGAATAGAGCACAAGGTTAGTGATCGTTTATTGATAATTAGATGTCGCGTTAACGAGAATTAGAAACCATCAAAATTAAATTCTTAAATTTAGGATGATGACTAATTGTTCAATTTGTAATTCGGAATTAAAGGCAAATGATACAAGAAAGTGTGAATACTGTGGAGCACCATTATGTAATAAATGCGTAGATTCAGGTAAGTTGCTTATTAACGACGAGATTGGGTTATGGATGTGTCCTACGTGCGTAAAAAAGTCCTTGGACTGGGAGGACCATTAGTCTTTGTTTTGACGACAATAGGCCACAAATGCTTGAGGATCAATTGCTCTTCCATTCGATAATCCTCCTAATTCATCAGTTAAATGTTTTGGAATTGGATTATTTTCAAGAGATAACCAAGCTAAATTTTTCTGTGATCTCAACCCCTTCACCTCAGTGATTTGATTGTATCCAAGATATATCCATGCTAAGTTTTCTAATTTCTCAAGCTCTTTAATCTCCCCAATTTGATTTCCCTCAATGTAAAGTTTAATCAAATTAGAACATTTTTCCAGACCTTTAATCTCGGTAATGTGATTGTGAGATAAACTGATTATTTTTAATTCTTTAAGCAAATCGAGGCTTTCAATTTCATTAATTTGGTTATTGCTTAGAAATAAAACTTCAAGATTATTCAAACCATTTAGTCCCTTTATTTCGGAAATCTGGTTATGTTCGAGATTTAGTTCGCGTAAATCTTTCAGTTTGTCTAATCCTTTAATTTTCGTAATTTTATTTTGCGAAAGATCCAAGGTTTTCAAGTTAGGAAATAGTTCAAGATCTTTAATTTCAGATATCTGATTACCATTAAGATATAATGCTTCCAATTTAGTCAAACTTTTAATACCCTTTATCTCAGAGATTTGATTATTTCCTAAATATAGTCTTTTCAAATTTGACAGTATTTCAATTCCTTTGATTTCTTTAATCAAGTTTCCGCTTAGATATAACGACTCTAAGTTGGTAAGTCCATCGAGACCCTTGATTTCCGATATTTTGTTTCCATGAAGATTTAACGTTCTTAAATTACATAAATCGTCAAGCCCTTTAATTTCAGAGATTTTGTTGTAATTGAGAGTTAATTCTTCTAAAATGGATAGATCCTTAAGAC
>WJKD01000963.1 GCA_014729315.1 Promethearchaeota archaeon
CCTGACAAAGAATCTTGAAAAGATTCATAATGCGCTGGAAAAGAAATCGTATGAAGACATGTCAGTTAAAGAGCTGCTCATTCTGCAGGAGAAATTCCAGACCGAGATGAATGAGTTAACGAAATCCACAAAATATCGCGCCGGTGAAATGTTGGTCGTCGATCCGTTGGAAAACTTCAACGCAGGTTTAGGACCTTATGAAACCGAGCGGACGATTGATTTGGAATGAGGTTTTGCGTTCAGGTTTCCAACACTTTAATGGTTGGTTTATTGATTACCCGGCGATGAATCACCGGGCTATTCTCAGATGTCCCTTTGGGACATAAAATGAAGTTTAGTACCTTCTATTCCGCTTCAACTGCGTTTTTTTGATTTGCATTGGTTTTTCAATTTTCATTCTTTTTTTTGCTGCCTCCAGGTAGCGGGCGATGCTGCTTTCGGTTAGGACGAAGCCTTTTTTGCCATATTTGTCTGATAGAAAACTTCGGAGTCCGCCGGCATATTCAAAGGCAATTTCGTCGCCGCAACAATCGTATAGACAGGCATGCGAAACCTGATCCAAATCTAAATTTTCGATGTCGGTTTCCTGGGATATCATTTCATTGGAAAATACTTTGCCGTTTACGAGGATCTTGTAGCCGGTGGTGTTTGGTACGACGATGTATTGTTTCATGGATTGCATTGCTCCTTTTTTGTCCGGCGTATTGGTTGTTGAAATGATACTCCATTATATGAATGTGTATATTAAAGGTTCATGAAATTGAACGAAAGGTATTAAGAAAAAACAATGTCACTGTTCCAAAGAACAAACAATGGAATACCAGAATTCTTTAGCGCTGGAAAATCATATTCCGGCGGTAGTAGTGATAGCCTTTTGAAGAATTCATATATTTCCACTTTGAGCTATTTCCAAATGATGACTTCATATTTATATTTTAATAATAAATGATAATAAAACTTGACAAATTCAAAAAAATTGATTATTTTTTCATAAAATAGTTATCCTTGAAATTCAATGGATATTGTGACTGAAAATTATTACCTTCCTTTCAAATTATTCTGTGCTTTCCGTTTCAAGGAATATTAGAATGACACTGGATATTAAAAACAAATTATAAAAGTGTTGCTTTATTCCCAAATTTCAACGCAGACTAGTAATTATCACATTTTGTATTTTCTCATATTAATATAAATTTACCGCTATTATTCTGAAATATGAATATCCTGAATAGGAGAAAGATGAGAATTCTATTCTCTGAAGCGCATGAAGAGAAATTCATAGCTAGAAGCGATGAAGAACCTTTTTCCGAACTTTATAATCTGTTAGATCAATCAGGTTTTAAAATAATTTTCACAAAGAAGCCTCTTTCAAAAGAAATTTTAGAAAATATACAAATTGTGGTTATTGGATGTCCTTCAGTTGACCTAGACGCAGAAATTGAGAATAATGAAATTGAAATAATTAAAGAATATATATCCAAAGGCGGTAGTTTGTTACTTGTAAGTGACGGTGAAACAATGATAAATCCACCAGCATTTATAGGCAAGTTAGCAAATATAGCAAATGCGGAATTTGAAGAATACCTGAATTATCCACCTACATATTTACAAATTTTCGCACCACATTACATCACATCGAATATTAGACGCATTCAGATTGGTAAGTTAGCTTCTTTAAAATTAGTAAAAAATATCCGTGCATTAGCTTTAACAAGGGCAACCCGACAAATAATAGTTGCATGTGCAAATATTGAACAAAGTAAAATTGTTACTATTGGAGATAGTGCATGCTTTTCCAATGACCTTATAGAATTAGAAGATAACAAACTATTTACTCTAAATGTATTTAATTGGTTAGCCAAAAGAAATCCTATAGAAATTGAAGATGTAAATATTCCTAAAGAAGTGAAGTGGGGACAAAAAGTACCAGTGGCAATTCAACTGAGTAATAATAGCAATGATGATCGTATTGAAATTGAGTGTACAATGGAATCCGATGCTGATGCCATCTTTGATGAGCCGACAAAAAAGAGGCGTACAATCCCCGCAAATGAAAGTACTAAAATGCAGTGGTATTTAAAGCCACAAATTCTTGGTCTACAAAAATTGAGGTTAAAATTAGATATAGCTGCGCACGAACCTTATTATTTTGATCAGTTGCCTGAAATGAATTGTT
Source organism: Promethearchaeota archaeon (assembly GCA_014729315.1). Next base: position 2,177 of record WJKD01000963.1, read on the forward strand.
TAGCGCCTGGTTATTTTAGATTGGAAATGAAAGACAAAGATGGAAATCAGAAAACATGCTTTAAAACAGGTGAACATTTTTCAATTCATTGTACATTCCAGTGGATGGGCGAAATTGAGCATAATGACATTCAACTAGATTTAAAAATAGACTACGGTTTGATCAATAGAGGATATGAAAAAGGGATTGGAATTGATAAATGGACATTGCAAGCCATCTCTGAAGGTACGCACAAAATTGAATTAATTTTGAAAGAGACCGGTCAATCCTTACCTGCATTAATAAATGTAAGATCTTCAGATGATGATCGTATAACTGAAATATATACTGCATATATTTATCCCTTAGAAGCTGAAATTTCCGAACGTCTTAAACAGGTTGATGATCGTTTAAGTAATCAAACTATTAAAATTCAACCATTTAAGGTTATCGCACCTAAAAAATTCATCGAGGAAGTATACAAAGGATTTGCAAAGTCCTGGTTGTTAAATGTAATTAAAGCTGCAGAACGAGAACAATGGTATAACGTTGATCTTTTAGAGTTATTCTTAAAATTTATTGCACCTACATATCTACCGAATCATGGAACTTTTATACCTTTTGATCCAATTTTGGCAAGTCATCTATCCACACTACACCCGACAGAGAAAAGGAATTTAGAATATAACTTGTTATGTTCTAATGACAGTGAGAAAATTAATCTGAAGCAGAATATAGCTGCATTTCTTTTACATGAAAAATATGGGCATGGTTTCTTCTACAATCAAACAGTATTGGGAAAACAAATAGCAATTCTGCAAAAACATGGTTATCCTGATGGTTCGTATGATGAGGGAGCCCTTGATAGCAATAAGATTGCCAAGATAATACATGAGAGTTCCATTATTGTCAATGAAGGATTCGCTGCATGGATGGAGCTAACTTTTTTAAATAAATTAGATAGTGAAATTAGACAATCTGTCAATTCTAGAGAATCATTACTTCTGCATGAATCTACTGGCATGTATGAATTGGAAAAAGAAAGTGAATATTTTAAAAAATATCCTTCAAGATTTAATTCAAGATATAGAGAAGGTTATGAATGTTTAAAAGAGATAAATGATGTATTACACGAACGTTGTGTTGTCAGAGCATTTATAATTGCCACAGATATAAATTATGGAATAATGGAAAATAGTGAAGGTAAACTTGGAATACAAAAATCATTTCAGGACATAAAGAGTTTAGTTCTCGATGATAATAACGATGCATGGTGCAGTCAAAAGAGGTTATATAAAATAGCAACATTAGTACATGACAATGAAAAAGAAATAAAAA
>WJKD01000964.1 GCA_014729315.1 Promethearchaeota archaeon
CCTCCGTACTGTCCGGTATTTTTTAAATTCCATTGCATGTCGAAATACTCATCATCGCTGGAAAAGCCACCGGGATATAAATAATCAGGCTCAGAAAGAATGACTTCCGACAATTTTACAAATTCCTGAATAGTATTGAAGGTAGTAGTTCCCAAAGTGTGTAAATTATTCAATGAAATCCTTAATGGGCTGATACTCCCAGTTTTCGTTTAATAATTTTGCCAAAGCAAACATGATTCGGAGACAACTTTGCTCATTTGGGAATGTTTCCATAATTTTGATTCGTCGCCTGAATTCTTTAAATGCTCGTTCGATCACATTTGTCGATCGGATCTTTGTCCAATGCTGATAAGGAAATTCATAAAAAGTTAATAGTTCATTCAAATTATTTTCAATGCATTCAACGATCTGGGGCAACGTCGTGTTATATTTTTCTTTAAATGCGAAAAATATATCCAGTGCTTCTTGTTCGCTTCTTGCGTAAAATATCTGTTTTGCCTCAGCCGGGACAATGCTACGCAATTTCCGGGGACATTTGCCAACGATATTTCTAATTTTGTGGACAATGCATCGCTGAATAGGAACTTTTTCCAACAGTGAACTTAATGCACTTAAAAGTCCTGGATTTCCATCAACAATGACCAGCTTTAGATCGTTCGGGGAAAGTCCCCGTTGTAACAACATTAACAACAGTGATTCCCAACTCTGGGTGGATTCTTTTCCGCCTAGCAGAAATCCTAAGAATTCTTTTTTGCCATCTTCTGAAATCCCGATGGCACATAATAACGATTCCGAGGAAATCCAATGACGTCTGAGTTTCAGATTAATCCCATCCAAAAACAAGTAACGAATCTTATTGGAAATAGGACGATTCATCCATTTGATATAATCCTCTTGAAGGACTTTATTACATCGAGACGCCGTGGCAGCACTATATTCGTTACCCCAAATCGCTTTAGTGATCTTTTTCACCTTGCGAGTGCTGATGCCATGAATAAACATCTCGGCAATCGCCCGGGATATTCTATTTTCCCGGCGCAGCCATCTCTCAAAAATTTTGGGAAAGAAATTGGATCGCCGCGCTCTTGGAATTGGAATATCTTTAATCATACCAAAACGAGTCTCAAAATCTCTATATCTGAATCCGTTGCGATAATCGTGACGGTCATCAGATCGTTGATAAGGATGAGTCCCGATAAACTTTTCAAATTCATCCTGAATTGTACGAATGATTGTGATTCGAACAAATTCTCTCAACTGTTGATCGAGCATTTCAAAGAACTCTGTGCCAGAAGGAAGTTCTCCGTTAACATCATCGATATTAACAGGTGCACTTTCTTCTTGACTTTTAATAGATTTATTTGCTATATTTTGCATAGGCTTGTTCCTCCAGTTATTTAAATAATTGATTGTGATATCTTTTATACTGGAAGAATGAGCCTTTGTTTTTTAATTCATTTGGATTTTACACACTTTTTGTTATACTACCGGAAAAGGCAGTGGTGAACCGCAATTCGTTCGTGGATTCTGGATTGGATTTCGTCCTCCATTTTTTCAGGTGAATAATTTAGTAAACAGCTATGTGCGGGGTCGTGTGAAGGGTGGTTTGAGAGTGGTATAAAAAACAACTATGTCGTTTTAGATGTTTTACCATAGATATACATTGAGGTATGGAGGCGGTGTAGAAAATAAACCCCGTTTATCCGATTGGGCGATTATTCTAGCAAGAGTAAACTATTGACTTATTAGAATAATTATTTTGATTGAAGCGTGCGCCAAAACTGGCAAATCTTGATTGTTTCTATCCCATCTATATTTATTAATGCCATTCCATTTTCTAATTTATCAATTTCATTTTTTAATTTACCTTCACTCTTATTCCAACCAATAAATCGTTGTATTATTTTTGGTGCTTTATTATTTACGTTTAAACAGATTGGAATTTTTACTTGTGAAGCGAAATCAAAATCAGATTGGCGGTAATCCTCAGGGCCTTGAGAGAGCATAACTACGACAACACCCTTTGATCTGATGACTCTCAATAATTGTTCTAATATTTTTCTAGCATTTTTATTTTTCAAATATATATGAGCTTCATCGATTACAATAATATATCTTAATGGATTAATTCTATCGGAGTTTGGTGAGACATCGTTAAATTCTGTAAATACAGCAAGAATATAATTCAGGATTAAAAAAACCGTTGTTTGCCTTATTGTGTCAGACAATGATTGGTGAAGACTAAGATAAATATTTTCATCATATAATGATTTCCCACTTTGTGATTCTGAGGTAAAAATCCCATTTGCTAGATCTTCGATGGTAGCCAGCAAAGTATCTGGCGAAAGATCATTTTCATCATAATACTGTATTAACTCACAGTGAATATCCTTCATTGTAGGAATTATTCCCGCACTTGAATCAACACACTGCTTCAAAACAGACTTAAAATTATACTTTTGCTTTGGACCAATTTTAGGTTCAAAATATGAAATGGAGTCTACAAAATTGTTTATATTAAAATTTTTAGTTTTTTCATTTGAAAGGTTTATGTACTGAAGTGGATTAAAATCGAATTCATCCTCTAATGGATTTATATAATTAGAATCTGTATATTCGAGAAAAGATCTCAGCTTATTTGAATTGCCTTCTCCTTTATAATCAAGGTAGATGAACTTAATTTCATTATTTGAATTTACACTTATTTGGTATAAGATATCTTTAATAAGTTCTGTTTTTCCAGTTCCAGTCATACCGGCAATTGCAATATGATGACTGTCAAACTCATTAAGGTCATTTAATCGTACTTTTATCTCACTTCCATCTGGGCGCTGACCAATTGAAAACTCTAATAAATCCTCAAATGCCGGTAAAATAGTTTTGGATGTAGAAGTAAATGGAGCTTGTCCTACACCTACAAAGTCAAGTCCATTTTGGATAATATTAATTAGATAGTCAATATGAATATTTTTTCCTTTATACTTATCTAATATCTCCTTACCTAGTCGTTCCAATCCGTCGTCCAAATGCAACTTTACAAGTTTTCTAAATTCGTCATCAGTATGTATTTTTTCATAGTATTGATCAATCAACGATTTATATACTACCTGATTTGATTTACCATTAATACTTCCAAATAATGTTTCTTCTTGATATTCAAAGCCTTTGTTGTTATATTTGACATCATTGTCTAAAAATTTTTTATTGCATTGTAAACTATATGCGATAGCGATACGACCTGTTATATTATTATGAGGAAATCTAAATTTTTCAGTGAGACGTTTTAAAATCGGCGCATTATTTTCGCTTGTTTTGATTGACATTAAAAATATCCTTTCCGAATTACAGATTTTCCATCTCTGTTTATTAGCGTATATTCATTAGCTATAAACGCACTTAATTTTCCCCTTTTCGAACGACTTATTTCTGAATTTGTCGGAAAGATAATAACTTGAGAGCTAAGATTCGGATAATATTTGAACAAAATATTCTCCCTATGTTCTTCATCCATTCTTGCAAGTGGTGTGTCAATAATCATTGGGAATTCTTTTATCGAAAGGGAAACGATAGATTTGAAAATGGTTGAAATAAATAATTGCTTTTCTCCATTTGACAATAAATTTTGAGGAATTTCTGTATTCATGTTATCAAATATTTTTACGATTAATCCCTTGTTTTCCGGTAACAATCCTAGCTCTATCTTATTAATTTTCTGAGTGTGCATTATTTTATTAATCTCTTCTGTCGCTCTTTTACTTAAATTCTGACACTTACTGCGTTTTTGTTTATCTATAAATTCTGTCAATGCATTTATATACTTATTGATCTTTTCGATTTTACTTTTATTTGCTTTAGAAACTTCTACCTTATCATAAATATTATCCAACTGTACATCTAAACGTTCCAGTTCACTTTCATCAATCTTTATTCTATTTTCAATTTCACCTATTTTTCGGTGTAAACTATCTCGTTCCTTTTCTGCATATTTTAATTTTTCACGCCACTCGGCAATTATTTCATCTTCTAATTTTGTTTCTGCATCATGAATTACTTTTTTAATCTCATTTATTTCGTTATTTATTCTTATATCATCATTGTATAGTTGCTCATATCGCTCTTTTGAAGTGTACTTTACTTGGTTAAAAATATCATGAATAAAATCCGTATCCGATTTGCTTAAATCATGATAGATTGATATTTCACCAATATCAGATTCTGATGATTTAAGAAAAAAATCACCAAGTAATTTCTCAACTTTTTCTGAATAAAACTTCTTCTGTGAATAAGAAATATCCTCTTTGGGAAATTCTGGTTCGTAAAAAACTTTACCTGCCAAATCAATGATTCTATCACTTAAGATATCCTCATCCTTTTTGGCAAATTTTCTTTCTTCTTCAAGCCCAATCTGTTCAACCAATTCCTGCAAGTTATTTGCTAATATTGTAAAAGGTATAAATTCTAATAACTCATTTAACTGATCCAGAATGCCTACTTTTTGTTCTTCTAATTCTTTTAATTTTTTAGAATATATTTCGACATTCAATCCTTCATGCGGAGCACCATGCTTTAATAAATTTTCTCGAAATTCAGTAATTTTTTTCTCAATTTCATTGAGTTTTTCTTCTAGTTCATCATGGTTATCTAAATCTTCTTTTAATTGTTCGTTTTTTATTTTTTTCTTGTTTTGTAAAGATTCAATCTGAACTAATAGAACATCACTGGCACTCATTCTTTTTAATTCGTTTTTTGTGAACTGAATATCCTTTAATAATTTTTCATAAACATCCAACCCAAGTATTTTGCCCAGAGCATCATTCAATATCCCGCCCTGCTCCTTAATTCCCATGTCAGCTAAATCAGATATTTGTTCTGCATCAAAGAATATGAATTTAGCGGCTTCCAAAGGGATCAAAAATTCATCTATGAATTGATTTTTGTGAGCTTCTTCTTTGATCAATTCATTTTTTACCCCACCAATTAAAATATTTAACTCTTCTTCGCCTGTATCAATATTATGGATTCTAATGATATTAACGTTTGTTGTTTGCTGCTCAACGCTTGTAAATAATTCAGTTAATTCTACATCCTGAAATTCTAATTCGACTTTTATTGCCCTTTGGCCTTCCTTGTGTGCTTGCCAGTTTAATGAATTAACTACAAAATGATTGTAATTTCTACCTATCTCTTTTCGATATTTGTAATCAACCTCGTAAATTCGCTTGCCGTACAGACACCATAACATACTAAGTAACAATGAACTTTTTCCATGTCCATTGAGACCACCAATTAATATGATATTTTTATCCTGTGTGGTAGTTAAATCTATTCTGTTTTCACTGTAAAAAGGTCTAAAATTATTTATAACTGTGTGAGTTATTTTCATTTTTCCATCTCTTCCAAAATTGTTGTTTGAATACTTTTCTTTGTGACTGAAAGGGATTTATTTTTCTCTTCCAAGATCAATTTTTCAAGTGAGTTTATATCAACATCATGTTTCAAACAAATATCTTTAAGATCGCTTCGATGTTGCTCTTTAACTTCATCATTTTTAGCCATTTCATTGCTTTCCTTAATTTCATTGATTTCTTTAATAATAAAATAAACATTTTGGTGAAAACCATCTAATTGCCAAATAGTCTGAATTGCCTTCAATTCTTGATCTGTTATTAAATCGAATTTGATTTGTTTTTGAATTATTAAAAGTTTTCTTAGTAAGAGAACTCTTTTATCAATTGTATATGGACCTTTCCCAAGATTTCCGTTTCTTCTCCTGTTCATTCTATATTCATCTTTATTTCTATTTTCTTTTATCCAATCTCTGAACTCCAAAAGCGGACGCATCCACTCATCTCCATCATCAACAAAGGCTTGCATTGATTTGTCTTTATCTACTAAAGTACATACCCAACAACCAAATCGACTATTTCCACTGGGTGGTATTTTTTTATCTAAAACTAATGTGATATCATCTTCATCAATATGTTTGTATAACGCAATCAGCTCTTCATTTTCTACTTCCCACTGACATTTATTCGTTTTTAAAAATTCCCAGATGTCTGAATTTTTTAAAGCTTGAATTGGAGAAAAAATAAGAGCAAGATCAAGATATGGATGTCGTTTCAATCTGTTGTTGGAAATTTGATATTTCATAATGGTTTGCCTGCGAGTAGAACTCTCATCCAATCTTGTACCAAGTAAAATGATAACTTCACCAATACTATCAATTTTATCTTTAATATATTTTGATGTCGGATTAATTTTTAGTCTTTCGGTGCACCATCTAAAGTTGCTTAATGGAGCAGGATAACCTCTGCCTATTAAATTTACCCAAAATGTATCATTTAAGTGCGGAGTCACTTTCACTGTTTTAATTGGGAAATTTTTATTTATTGCTGCTTTTTCGATGTACTCAAGGTTTTCATCAATCCACCGTAGAATCAATGGATTTTCAACTAATGTGTTATTTGATAAAACATGGAGTTCTTTTTTTCGTTTTTTTTCTGGAATTTCTTCCAAAGCCTTCCAGATTATTTGCATCATTGCCGTTGAATCTTTTCCTCCACTATATCCAATAATCCATGGACGGTTGTCTGCTAAGTATTGGTCCTTAATGTTTTCTTTTACAAAGTTAATCCTGTTCTCTAAAGACATATGTAATTTTCTCATTTACTAATTTCAGTTTACCTCGGCTTAAATAATTATCAAGAATCACTTTAATCTGAAGTTTAGATATTGAATATTTTAATGATAAATAATAAATCGTTTCCTCATAGCTAATTTTTTGACTATTTTTTTTGAAAAACGTTTGTAATATTTTATAAAAATTAATTGGAATTTTTTTAAATTGGTAATATTCATTTGGATATTTTTTTGATGTAAGACCAATTAACTTTGATTCAAAAAAATAAAACGTATTCGTTTGGTCTGCTTTCAAATTACCGAGAATATTAGAAGGCGTTGTATTTCGATATCGATTAACATAGGCCGTTATTTCATAAAGCGATTTTGGGATGTCATTCTTCTCTAAATACTCTTCAGCTATTTTCCGAATTGTTCCTCCTTTAATCTTCTTTTCCTTTTCCCACTTTTTCAAACCATAGGTGCTTGTTCGGCTAAGACAAACAATTTCATCATTATTTAAAATTGAACTTCTTAAACTGTCAATATTTTCAATATCTACTTCAATACCATGATTGGCACTCAAGAGATTTCTAATTTCATCAATATGTAATGGTCTATTTTCTTTTTCAATTAAACGGGGAATCATTTCCTTAAACGTTTTTCGAGTATTCTTCAATATCTTTAACTTGTCATCAATATCAACAATTAATGCGTACTCCTCAAAAATAATGTATTCAGCGATTTTTTTGATTCTATGGAAAAGATCAAATTGAAGTTCACCTTTCCAGAATTTTAAAAGGTAGCCTTCAAATTCTAAAGTGTATGATTTTACAATTCTTTGATTAATTCTTTCAGATATGTCGATATAAAATTCTTCGAAGTCAAAATAATCATACAGTTCACGCTTTATTAAAAATAAATTCTCATCGAATTTATTATCTTCATTTAAAACAGTGTAATTTTTATAACCAAATGTATGAAAGACTTTTAAATAGAATCGTTTTGTAAATTGAACATTTTCTATCGAGTTTATTCTATCGACAAGTTCATCTTTGATAATGATAATGTCCTCGTGAAAATCAATGGAGTAATTAATGAAATACTTGCAGATAAATAGATTGCTCAACTGCATCAATAACTCATTATTTACTTCGCCCTGTAGTTGTCTTGTACGTTCTCTAGTAAGATTTATCTCTGAAGAAATTTCATCAAGTGTCAATAGTTTTTCATTTTTAAAATAATTGAATCTATGAAAAAAAATAATTGAAGATTTTTCAGAGAATAAATTCTTTACAATTTCATTGATTAAGTTGAAGAATGGCAAATTTTTTGATTGAAAATCATCTCTGTAAATTAAACATTGTGTTTCCTTAAAATGAAACTTGTTGATCAATAATTCAGCAAAATAATCAAATGCATTTTCATAATTAAAAATTGCATTGCTTAGATGAATACACTCTTTTTTGATTTTATCTATTTTTTTTAATGTAGCCTTTCCAATGTTCTTAAATTTACATAAATCTATATTGTTGGAGTGTTCATAAAAAGAATTAAAGCTAAAATTACTTGACAGCAATTTTTCCAAAAAAATTTTTGTTCTTGGTTTTGAAAACAGATATTTTAAATAGAAATAGCAATCAATATCTGTTTTTTCAGATTCTGAAAGATTGCTATAGATATCTGAAATAAAATCTTCATTGTGTTCTTCATCATTAGAATATGGTTGCTCAGGTATAAGTTGATTACAATAGTCTATTAATTCTCTTTCTGTTTGTACTCCGCAATTTTTTATTTTTAAGAAGCTCTTATTTTTTTCGTAGTATGCTAATAATGCCTCAATATTTTCGAAGTTTGCATTTATACAATTTCTTGCTCTAGCTGATAGGCATAAGCTCATATGAATGCCATCACTTATTTCGAAGTCTTCATTTTCGGAGTCAGACAATAATTGTGTACATAGATTTATTAATTCGTCATTTGTTTGAGTGCCACAGTTTTTAATATCATTAAAAGTATAGTGACTAATATAATAGTGAATGAGATCTAAAGCAGAATTTATCCCTATACTCATGCAACAATTATATGCTCGTGTGGAAAGGTTCAGTGTTGAAATTGGAATTCTGGCATATTTTATCATATCAAATACTGTTAATGTTATATCAAAATATATTAAAATAATTTAGAAATTGAAATATTTTTATTTTCTCCTTTTCATTTCGTCCAACAAGTAAGTTAATTGCTTAGTTAATTCGATGCGCAGATACATTTTATATGCAAAGCGAGCGACAGATCTATATGACACGAATACTCAATTTAAAAGATTTTTACATAGGACCAATAAAAATTTGCATTTCTTTATTGCATTTTTTGTAAGTCGAAGATGTTTAACTAACCACTTTTTTTTACGATTTGAACATTACACAGAAATATAAATGAATATAATAGAATGTATGTTTGTATTGGCAGTAAAATAAATGTAAGTAAAATATGATAATTTGTCAAGAAAAATTTCGTCAATTACTACTATTAATTTTATTTCTTAACAAAACTGAACGCCTATTTAAGCTAATGCGGGTTAAATAAATTTAGAGGCGGGCACTGACCGGATGCCGTCCAAAAACTCCACTCAATACCCTGAACACAGCGAGGCAAGCGTTGTCGCCGCATCCCCCCGGATTGATGTAGAGCTTTGAAGCGTGATACCTCATCTCCCCGCGATACTCCTGCTGGTGCCAGGCTACAATAAAGGAAGGATGTCATGGGAAATGTATAAAGAATCGGAGCTTATGCTTATCAGATCCTTTCAGTCAGGATGAAATAAAGGGCGGGAAAATGTCTTATTACTTTTTTTCTACCAATTTACCGGTGACATATTTATGAATAATGCTGGAAACCAATGTCTGGTATGGAATTCCTTCTTCTTTGGATTTTGATTTTATGTCGATATAATCTTTTTCAGAGATACGAATATTGATTCTCTTATTTTTTAAATATGTTGCTTTTGCGTACTGCGCATATTCTTCTTTTTTCTCCTCCAGATTATCCACAGTGACCCATTCATCCCGTTCGTACGATTCTAAAATATCTTTTTCATAATCATCTAATTTAGCCATGATTATCACCTTTTAAGTATTTTTTGGTAGCTTTTCTGCTTGGTATTATTGTTTTCAAAAATATGTGTTCGTCATCTTCGACAAATGGCACTAAATACACATAATTGTGATACTCAACTACAAATATTCGTTGATTTGGATACTTATCTTCATTTGGGTGTTTAATAATATTCAAAACTTGTTTTGTTTCAATCAAATGAGAAACGACTTCAAAAGATATATTGCGTCTCTTTTTCAGCTCTTCGTTTTTCTTTTTGTTCCAAATAAGATATTTCATAAATTTATTATACAAAATTGTGTGCCTATTGTCAACAAAAAAAATGGTGAATTTAAATTTAATAGCTTCCGCATTGGCGCAACTGCGTGGTCCCTCGTAGTCCGGCGGGTGTGGGATATTGCCCGATCAGGCTGCTGGCGATCGTCAAGTTTGCTGATCAGGTATGAGCGATCTGCATAGTCATCTTCAAAATTTCCCTGTGTGCCCACCGTAATGCCGTCGAAGACCCGTGCGCCATGCTCGATGGAGGTTCTGGCTTCCCATTTACCGTCTTCCGGCGAGGTGACTGTTATTGCACGAACGTTTCCGTTGGGCGAGGCAAGCGGTGTCGTCGCATTACCCGGATTGATATAAAGGTTTGGAACGTGATATTATCAGATCCTTTCAGTCAGTACGAACTAAAAGGCGGGAAAATGCCATATTACTTTTTTTCTACCAATTTTCCGGTAACATATTTAGGTTTTACATCACAGCGCTTGTTGTAAAGCACGTTCCAGCAAATGACTGACTTTCAGTTCACTCGCCCATTTTCGCAAATAATCCCAATCAAGTGTGTCGGAGCGGGTTTTCACCACGCCAAGAATGTCTCGCCATTGGCGTTCTGAAACTTCGCCGCCGATGCGATACCATTCCAACTTGGCAAGGATCGTATCTTCCGGGCTGGCAAATCTGGCGCTGATTTCCGTATCAAATGTGAATGTCTGTTTTTGAGCGCGAGCGAGTTGTGATTGCAAAAACGGACGCGCTCGCGGCACAAAAATATCCACCTTGAACATTGTTTCACGGTGAATAATATTGAAACTTGAATTCTGCTCAATGGATTCTGCAATCATTTCCTCATCTATGTAGAAGTCATCTTGCAATGCCATTACGA
>WJKD01000965.1 GCA_014729315.1 Promethearchaeota archaeon
CCACTACCTATATAAAAATGCGATATCTGATTCTTATACATTTCTATAAACTTTCCGGAATATGCTGATAGGGACGCATCAACATCAACATATTCATTTTTTGCTCTATTTTTATACCATTTTTCTATATAGTAATTATGGTACTCATCTTGCGGTATTGGATGAAGATATTTCGTTAAATGAGCAGAAGTGAAAAAATTTGCTAAATAAGGCTTTTTTCGTAAATAACGATCCTTCAATTTTTCTATTGGCGTTAGCAAAGTCTTTATCCTAATCGTAGAGAACTTATGAAAAAAACTAATCATTAAATTATTAACATCAATAGCAAAAAGGGGAAATTTGCCCCCTTCATATATTAATTCTGATTTCTTCTTAGTTTTTTGCTGTCTTTTAATGATTTTGTTGAGTTTTTTAAATATAGGGTTAATTTCTCTACATCTTTTATTTAGATTTTTCCACCTTTTTTTTAGGTTAGTTAATTCATCAATATTCTTACTTGTTTCATATAAAATTGGTGCATAATTTGTAGAAAGTAGATCTGGCTGCATACCTCTACTTTTTTGGATTAAATCTATAGTTTTATTAATATTTTGATAATTTTCTCTAATAAAGATATTTGAATTAATAGGAAGATGTTTTTCTTTCTCTTCTAAATCTCGAATCAATTCTAAAATCTCTTGGTCATCTTCTAAGCTTGAGGCTCTGAATTTGAAGTAGTTAAGATAATATAAAGTTTTATCATAATTATCTATTTGATTCCTTAATTCATTTAATATCTCTTCGATAATATCAACATTATCTTCATCATCAGAATAATCAATATCCTCTTTTCTAATTTTCGATATTGCCCCAATCGGGTCATTATTAGAGTTAATTATGCTAATTCCATCAAATTGATTTAGATCACAAATTTTAAAGAAATTTTTTTCAACATCGATTAAACCTTCTTGAACTAGAATCTTCAGTATCCAATAAGGGATTTTTTTAGTTAGAAAATTCTCATCATTTATTTCTATAGTATTAAGATCTATTTGTAATTCTTCGGTATCTTTCTTTTTAATTTCTTCTCTTTCCTCTTCGACCTTTTTCACATCTTGCTCCAATTCCTCGGAATCAATAGATTCCTCACGTTCATTAACATTCGCTATGAATTCATATTTGATTGTTCGTTCCAATGTCTTATCGATTTTTATAATCTCATTTATTATGTTCTGCCTTAGTTCAATCGCTAATTCAATCATTTCTCTCCATTCATTATCCTCGATCTCTTTATGTGGATAAATCAGTTTAATTAAACCACATATAGTATTATATAACGCTTTTTTATCTCTTAAAGATAATCCTCGCTTATTTCCCTTATGATCTATTTTATAGAAGTTAACCTTTTGGTCAATGAGAAAAGAAACATGCTCTCTTCTAAATTTATGTAAAATCTGACCGAAATAGTTCCCAATTAATCCTAAGTTTTTATTTACGTGTACGTCTGAAATGCGCGGAATTTCCCAGCCATGAATAAATAGATGTATTCTGTCTAGAAATGCGGAATCGTACATATCCTTAGGTAGAATTTTTAGAAATTTTTTCTCTTTTGGTTGACTTTTATTATCTTTGTAAATAAAATCAATATTTCCTTGAAATACTAGGCTTGCTTCGGTTCTCGCTTCCATATCTCCTCGTTCGATTTGATTTGAAGCCATAACTTGCTGTAATTTTGGAATGATTTTCTTGAGTTTGGTATTATTCTTGTTTATCTCATCAAAACAGATAATATCCTTTTTGAAGATTATTCCTATCTGCTTAGTATTTTGATTATATATCATTTTAGCGGGTGTTATTTCGCCACCGACCAAAATTCTACAGTATTCTGAGATGTTTTCATAAATATAGGATTTGCCCGTACCCGGAGGCCCTAATTCTAATAGATTAGTAAAAGGTTGAACAAAGGGAATTAATCTACACAGGTATAATAATTTTTGTTTATGACTAAGAGTCTCAGGATTTAGTCCAATAGAACGTATGAGAAAACTAATCCATTCTGCTGTTGTAAATTTTCTACGATTTTCGAGATAGGATTTAAATATTACATTAGTCATTTGATATCCTTCAAAATCATTCATATTCAAGGAAGCCAGATCTCCATGTTTAATATGTTGAAAACTAGCTTTTCCCCATAATCCTCCTTTTAATAATTCTTGAAACCTTGAAGGTAAGACCAAATCTCTATTGACAGTAGCTCGTTCGTCTATTAAAGATACGTCGGTATAATATTTCCCTCTCCTTAAATCACAATAAACGTCAAAATGATCGATTATTTCCACTGAACCCAAATCTAAGGCAATAGATTTAATGGCTTCTTTATCTTTTTTTTCATGGCGCTTTTTTTTAACTTCGTCTACAATGTATCTTATTGCATCTTTTGGTAAAATACCGTTTTTATTAGCATGAAGACTTATGAGATATTCTGAGACATAGGTTGGGAAGCTTTCAAGTTCGGAAATAGTACAAGCATAATGTTTTCTTACCACCTCATTTGGAAAGGCTTCTTTAGATTTCTTATCTAATTTATCTAAGGGGGGTAATTTATTTGACAACTAAATCTCCTCACGGTGTTAAACTTGGAACATAATGAATTTTTTGTTTTTTGTAGATGGTTTCTTCCCCATTTTGAGGGTCTTTCATTTCAATTTTCACATCAAAATAGATA
>WJKD01000966.1 GCA_014729315.1 Promethearchaeota archaeon
CTGATTATTATCGAGAAAGCACTTGTTGCAATAATATCTCTCCTGAAGGCGAGATCATTCCTCCAAGGTTAATGGCAAAAGATAAAAAGGAACTTTATTCAAACGCTTGCCAAAATTACCAAAAAACAAGTAAGATTCTTAAAGCTTATATGGATAACACAACGCCTTATTTAATAGTAAATGATATCTCAATTTATTTACATCTCGGGGATAAGAAAGAACTCTTGCGCACCATATACAAATCTAATACCTTTCTAGGAAATAGTTATTACGGGAGTTCAATTAAAAAAGGCTTTTCCAAACTTTTTAGTTTAAAGGAAAAGCATAGGGTGAATTATTTGATTGATAAATTAGAGAAAGTTTATTTTACAGGATAAATACTTGATTTGAGAAAGATTTTTATTTTTTAAGAGGTATCCACCAGCTTTTATATTTGTTAATATCGATAAAGGATGAGACGTCCATTTTTGAAAGCACCCCGTCAATAGTCTTTATGTTTTCGTTGATAAATTTCCACAATTTTTTATCATCCTCCGCGATAATCTGGGCCACAACGTCGTGATCACCCGTAGAAACTGCAACAACCTGAATTTCCTCGAAATTAGAAAGCTGCTCTGCCACTTCATTCATTTTTGTGGGATCAACCGATAAACCAATCCAAGCTATGGTGTTATAACCCACTTTTTTAAAATCTATGATAGCGCTACAGTTTTTTATTACACCGTTTTTTTCCATTTTTTTTACTCGTGCGTGAATTGTACTTGCTGCCAGTCCTAATTTATCGGCAATCTCTTTATACGAAACTTTTACATCTTCTTGTAAAATATTTAGAATTCTCTTATCATTTTCGTCCATAAAACCTTTCACTTGGGTTAAAGATTAACGACTAATTTGATCGATAAATTTTTCGTATATTTTTCGTGTATTTTAACATACTCATCAAAACTGTACAAATAATGAGCTGTTATTTAAGAAAAACCTATGTTAATATATAAAAATATCAAAATTATATTTTTTTAATCAATATCAAACTAAATTTTTTCCGTTTTTCTTTGCCTTTGACATATTTTTCATTAACAGAAGCTATTCTTCCAAAAACTCGTTGCTATCTATTATATTTAAATTTTTCGAATTCTTTCCATCTAATTACTAGTTAATAGTACATTAAAGTCAGTTCTTAATCCTTAAATATGACTTTAAATAATATTTAAAGTAGTAATTAAATTACACAAAAAAAGTGTGAATACAATTACTTCTGATAATTATCGAAAAAGTAGAAGAGAGTCTTTTGATAAGACACCTCATCATAAGTACTTAAAAGAGATTGTTAACTTGTATTCCAATTCGATTAAAGATCGCAAAAATCCAAGGCGCAATAATTTAATTTAATTTATTCAAGATTATATTGAATTAGTTTATTTAGAGTAGGTCCTTGGTTTTTGCCTTAATTTTTGGTTTATTAAATTAATTCTTCCTTTTATAGTCTTTAAGCTTTTTATACCAGTTAAATCAATATTAATATTAAAAATTGATAAAAGTTAGTGAAATAAGGTGGCGAAGCATATTGTACTCCTGGGAAAACCAGGGGCAGGAAAAGGGACTTTCTCTGCCCAAATAAAAGAAGTATTTCCTGAGATAGTCCATATTAGCACGGGTGACATTTTTAGAGAAAATCTTAAGAACGAAACATCATTGGGGTTAAAAGCAAAAGAATATATGGAAAAAGGCGAACTGGTTCCCGATTCGATTACCAATAGCATGGTAAAAGATCGATTAACAGAAAGCAAGGATAAATCCTGGATACTTGATGGTTATCCGAGGAACATTGAACAAGCTAAATTCCTTTCTGATATCACCTCTATTGATAAAGTAATTCTATTATCCGTCGATGATTCAATCATTATCAAACGAATTTTAGGGCGTTACACATGCGACAATTGCGGAGCGATTTTTAACAAATATTTTATGAAGCCCGAGAAAGAAGGAATTTGTGACGAATGTGGTGCAGAAATAGAGTTTAAACAAAGAAGCGACGATAACGAAGAAACACTTCAAAAGCGTTTAGATGTGTACAAAGAAAATGTGGATCCAATTATAGAATATTATAAAGAAAAAGAAATCTTCGAAGAAATTGATTACGAGACCGTATTATCCGAAGATCAAATCAAAGAAATCTTGGGATAATTAAAGCATAATCCAATTTTCTCTTTCTCTGTTTTTCTTTATCCTTTTATTTCCAACATTATTAAAACTTACAATAGAACAAAATAATAAAGTAAGCAGTATTTTTATTCCTATGGATAAAACATTTGTAATGATTAAACCTGATGCCGTGAAACGCAATTTGATCGGAAAGATCATAAGTCGGATTGAAGATGCTAAACTTAAGATATTAGAAATGAAGATGTTGGAGTTATCAGCTGAATTAGCTGGAACTCATTACGATGAACACAAAGGAAAAGACTTTTACAATAATTTAATCGAATTCGTCACTTCTGGTCCATCAGTAGCTATGGTTCTTCAAGCTGAGAATGTAATTCCGCTGGTAAGAAAGATGATCGGTGCAACAGATCCAAAAGAGGCAGATTCTGGAACAATTCGAGGAGACCTTAAAGAAATTCCGGTCAAATCAGTTACGGAAAACATGATTCACGCGTCTGATTCGGAGGAAACCGCAAAACGAGAAATTGGCTTGTTTTTTCCTCACATTAAAATCTAAATTTTTAAAAAATCGTCCTCATTTTTATTCTCTTTTTTCTTACAATTTAATATGAGTCTCAACGAATTTTGGAAACTATGCGTTGCGTTAAAAATTACTTCTGGAGATATTAAAGGAATCTCTGAGTTAATAGAAAAAGTGGTGGATCTCAATCCTGATTATGTGGAATTACGATTTGACTTTATTGACGAGATCCACAACCTAACGCCGATTTTAATAGAAACCATTTTATCTTTTATCAAACCTCCGATAAAATCCATTTTTACTTTTCGCCATCATAAAGAAGGAGGTTCCATGGAATTAGACGATTTTGAGCGATTTAAAATACTTAAATTGTTAATTGAATCCCGCCCAAGTTATTTTGATTTAGAAATGAACACCAATATCGAAACCTTAAGAAATATAATAGCTCTTGCAAACGAAAACGATGTTTCGCTCATTTTCTCTTATCACAATTTTGAAAAAACGCCTTCCTACGAAGAGGCACTAGTTCGAGTAGAGAATTTTAAGAATTTGCTCTTGAACAATCACTTAATCGATTTTCTTTTCTTTAAAAGAGTGATTTATAAAGTAATTTTTACTGCTCAAGAATTTAAAGATAATCTGATACCTTTAAAGCTGTGTCGCACAATTTCAAAAAAGGAGCGAGACCAAGGGATTGTTTCGTTCTGTATGGGAGAGAAGGGTTTATTTTCGAGAATTATGTGCGTTAAAACGGGTTCTGCATTCACATATTCCTCGTTTAACGACATCACGGCTCCTGGACAAATCTCATTCCATAACATGAGAGAAATTTATAATCTCCTCTTTCAAAATGAATAATATTTATATTTCGTGAAGATATGTAATAGTACGAATTTAAAAATCTTAAAAGTGAATACATAAATGAATAAAATTATTCCTAAACCCGTGAAAGTAACTCAAAGAAAAGGAAAATTTATTTTGGATAAAGATACGGCGATATTTTGCGATTCAAAATGCGAAAAATTAGCTAAACTCTTTAAAGAAATGGTAGAAAAATTGTTAAGCTTCGAAATTCCGATTTTTAATATTGAATCCAATGAAGATTTTCCAAGTATGATAATCCTTCAACTCTCTGACGAGTTAAATAGCTCAAAAGACGAAAGTTATCTATTAAACATCGAAAAATCCAAAATCATGATTTTAGCTTCTAATCCGGTTGGAATTTTTTACGCAATTCAGAGTTTGCGACAATTAATTTTTAATAGAAATGAAATTAAAGATTCTAACATGAATGCAATATCAGTAAGATCTATGGAAATTGAAGATTATCCCCGATTTGAGTGGAGGGGATTTATGCTTGACGAGTCTCGGCATTTTTTTGGAAAGGAAATCGTTAAAAAAATCTTAAACGAGATTGCTTATTTAAAGATTAACAAATTTCATTGGCACTTGACCGACGATCAAGGATGGAGAATTGAAATAAAAAAATATCCAAAACTTAATGAAGTTGGTTCTAAACGAAAGGGAACGAGAAAGTCAAGAAGAATAGGATCAGACGGAATTCCAGTGTCGGGATTCTATACCCAAGAAGAATTGAGAGAAATCGTCGAATATGCTCGGGAGAGATTTATTGAAGTTATCCCCGAAATTGATGTTCCCGGACATACCACCTCCGCTTTAGCATCTTATCCCGAATTAAGCTGTACGGGAGGAAAATTTAAAGTTCGCCAGAGTTTCGGAATCTTCAAAGATGTCTTATGCGTAGGCAAGGAAAAAGTATTCGAATTCGTTGAGGATGTATTTAAGGAAGTTTCATCTGTTTTCACATCCGAATATTTCCACTTCGGAGGAGACGAGGTTCCTACGAAGCGATGGAAAAAATGTCCCGATTGTCAAGAAAGAATGAAGGAACATGGTTTTCAAGATGAACGAGAACTTCAAATATATTTCACTAATAGGATTTCGCAATATTTAAATTCATTAGAGAAGATACCAATAGGTTGGAACGAAATTCTTAACGATAAATTAACAAATATAGCAGTCTGCCAATATTGGAACGACAACTTCGATCTGGTATTAAAACACGCAAGAAATGGACGAAAAATAATAATGTCAGAAGCAGAAACGGTTTATTTAAATTATCCCTACAAAGCAACCCCATTACAGCAAACCTATTTCTACGATCCCGTTCCTAGCGAATTAGAAAAAAATTATCACGACAACATTCTAGGTATCGAAGCATGTTTATGGACTGAATACATAGCAAATGACGATAGATTAGAATACCAACTTTATCCGCGTATCTTAGCTATTGCCGAAATCGGATGGACGCCAAAAATAAATAAAAACTTTAATGACTTTAAAAAAAGACTAAAGAGCTATTATGAATGGTTCGCTGTCAGTAAAATAAATGCTGCATCTTTTGGAGAGGCAACTAACCAGAATTAAAATAATTAATTAGATTCTACAAATTTACGACGATAAATTTATGAAAATGAAAATAACCTTTATTGGAACTGCAGGAAGTTTTATTAGCGCTGAGAGAACTTATCCTAGTATTCTTATTAACGATGATTTTTTGCTAGACTGTGGAGAAGGAACTACTCAGAAGCTTATCCAAATTGAGGCTATAAATGAAATTAAAACTATCTGTCTTACTCATTTACACAACGATCATTTTGTTGGAATATTCTCGCTCCTTTGGTATTATTGGCTTTCAGAACGCTCTTCAACCTTAGAGGTTATTGCTCCTCCTGGTACTCAGAGTACGATTAATCAGATCCTCGACTTGATAAATACGCCAATGGGAATGCGAACTTCTTTCTCCTTAAATTTTATAGAATTGGAGAACAAAAAAGGTATTCAAAGCTTCCAAAAAAACTACAGCATTAGTGCGGTAAAAACAAAACACACGGTTGCGAGCTTCGCTTACAGAATCGAAAAGAAATTGAAAAGCGTATGTTATTCGAGCGATACTGCACCTTCAAAAAAAGTAATTAACTTAGCGAAAAACTGTGATTTGCTGATCCACGAAGCTACTTTCCCAAATAAATTTCGTAATGTTGCGCATAAATATGGGCATTCGACTCCTTTTGATTTAGCTAAAATTGCTCTGGAGTCAAATAGCAAAAAGGTGGCGATGGTTCACATTTCAACAGCGTTCCAAGACCAGATTAATCAATTTAAAGTCGAAGCTGAAGAGGTGCTTGGAAAAGAAGTATTCATTCCTGACGACTTAACCGAAATGGTTATCTAACTCAAGAATAGTATAGTTGACAAAATAAATTAATCTATGAATTAATTTTTATTTTGTTATATTTATCTTGTGGATTGTATCTCACTTCGAACGATTTCCCTACCAATTCTTGGTTTTCTAATTTTTCTAAAACATCAATACCCTCGTCAATAATCGCCATTGTTCTCCGATTATTCTGCAACTTCCCAATTATAATTATTTTTTGGGGATTTCCGTCTCTATCATAA
>WJKD01000967.1 GCA_014729315.1 Promethearchaeota archaeon
ATGTAAATGTAGTAAAGAAAGGCCCTAGGAAGCAGAACTATAATCGTGGGTCTTACTATTAACAATATAAGTAAAATACGCGTTAATCAACACAAACTTTAAACTATAAATAAATAAAGATTAAAAAAAAGATTGTAATTATTTCGAATGATATAATCCAATATTACTCTTTATTATCTTGTTTTTTTTCTTTTCCGTTTTTATGTTATCTTCCATAATTATTTGTCACAAAATCAGTCAAAAATCATGTCACTTTTTGTCAGTCATTTCTTTGAAATTCTATTATTTTTATTAACCGAATAATAAAAATAGTTAAATAAAAAAAAAGATTGAAATTAATAGTAAATATTATTTATTTACCTTTTTAAGTAAGATCTCGTCGAGATATATCAAGAGGTCCTTGCCAAGGTTTGCCTCTTGAATCTCTACGGTCTTACCGCTCAATTTATAATCGATGTAATATTGGACCCCCTTATAACTAATAGTCCCATTATTTGTAATTTTCCTCGTTTTTTTTTGCTTATTTAGAGACTTTATCGTTGGTTGATAGGGATGGGTAATGAGTAATGTATCTTGATAATAAACATCGATTTTATCCTCATATTCGATAATTTTTACCCTGGAACCGCAATATCCCGGAGGAATCTTAAATTTCTCGGTTTTATATGAGATCTCGTTATATTTAGAAACCTTTCTCTGGGATGTTTGGTATAACCACTTGTCCCAATTAATGGTACTTTTTAACGGCCGATAAATCCTTTTCTTGCTATTGAGATAAATTTCCGCAGGGGGTACATTACCCGGGAGCCCGCGGTGTTTCTTCTCGGTATTATACCATTTAACCCATTTATGAAACATTCGGTTAAAATCCTGCAAGCTATAATGGGGATGTTGTTTGAAGGTGTGCCGGGCTTCAATTAAAAACATCTGTCTCACGGTACCGAACCACCGTTCCAGTTTACCCTTGGTCTGCGGGTGTCTCGGTGTAGCAAAAATCGGTTTAATACCGAGATGTTCGAGTAGCCTGGTATATCTTGTGCCTAATTCTCCCAGAAGATTCCTAAACTGAGTACCATTATCGGCAAGGATCTCGCGCGGCCGTCCATACTTTGTAATGGCACTTCTGAGTACCTTTATCACGTTAGTACTCTTTTCAGAGGCAAAATATCGCGCACCGACAATAAACCTTGAGGAATCGTCTAGTAGAGCAATTAAATATAATTTTTCCAAGTGGGCAACCGTCTGTACCCCGGCGATATCAATCTGCCACAGTTCATTCGGTTTATCTCTTGCAAATCTTCTATATCCCTTTCTGGGTGCCCCTCCTCCGTTGCTTAACCCGTGCTCTCGAAGATATCTCCGAATGGTCGATAAAGAGGGGTAATTGGTTGGAAACTTCCGTTTTACTATTCTCCTCACCAATGGAGCGCTCCTCTGGGGTACTTCTTCCTTGATTTTCCTAATTTCATCGAAAATCTCTTGCGGATATTCTTTTGGTCGCCCCCGAGTCTCATCTTCATCACAATTTCCCGAATCAGGAGAGCGTTTCAATTGCTTTAGCCATCTATATATTGTTCTTTCCGACTTTCCGAACTTTTCGGCAAGTTCTTGGATAGAAAGTCCGTTATTATAGCGTAATTCCTTAACTAACCTATATTTTTCTTGTTTTTTCCTTTTCTTTAAATTCATAGTTCAAATCACCTTTTTTAGGTAGTGGTTTGAATATGAGGTGAAATGAATCTCCTTTAATAAAAAGACTTGCTAAATAGACAATAATAAAGGCTATAGAGGATCGTTCCTTTTATTTACGCCGAGTTTATACCTGACACTATTTATGACTGACGTAACGTCAAGCATAATGTGACATAAAAAGAGAAAAAGCTTGAAAAAGGGCATTTTTAGTGACATTTTTTATGACTGATGATTTGTGGTCAGCCATAATTCTGTGACACGATTTATGACTGGTAACATGACAATTTTTTATGACTGATCACACTTTTGAACTTCTAATATTAAAATAAAAAGGATTTTATGGATTGAAGGTTAATTACATTTCCATATCAACATTCACTTCAAAGCCTTCCCGAACAGATGGTGTTATAA
>WJKD01000968.1 GCA_014729315.1 Promethearchaeota archaeon
ATGGGAAAAAGTAAATAATTATCCCAAATTAATATTGTTATGCGAATTGGTTGGTGATATATATAGAGTTCAGAAGGAATATGATTCAGCTAAATTGTTTTATTATAAGGGTCTTAATTACGCGGATTTAAGCAATGATGTTATCGCCCGCTTTAAAATCTTTCAAAAAACTATTCAAATCTTAATTGATCTAGACCAATTTGAGAAAATAGTTCAAAACATAGATAAAATGCTATCAATAATTACACCTTACGCATTCATGGATCTGTTTAGCATTAGTAATTTGCATAGAATATTGGGTAATTCATTGTACCAATTAGGAAAGAAGAAAGAGGCATTATCAGAATACCTAATTTCCTTAAACATTAGTAATAAATCAAAAAAGTTAATTCAGCAGAATTTAGAGGTTCTTGATTCTATCATTAAGATATATAAAGAAGCTAATCAAACGAAATATGTATCATATTATTCTGAAAAATATGACGAGCTCAACAGAAAAATTAAAGAGAAACAGCTTAGTGTAAAGACTACTTTCAATATTTTCAACACGTTAAAAGAATTTTGGATTTTTGAAAACGATGGTAGAAAACTTTATTCTTTTGCTCCAGAAACTAAAGTTGATCCGGACTTATTTGGAGGTTTTTTAAACGCAATTCAAAGTTTTAGCGAAGAATTAACATCAAATCAATTAGATTCAATTACTATGGGTTTGGATGTTTATACTTTTTTTCGGCAGGAGAACTATCCGTTCTATATCATAGGTCGTTCAAATAATAAGACAGAATCAAAAATGTTAATAAAAGTCTTAAAAAAATTGAGTGTTGAGTTCTACCAAAAATATAAAAAGCAATTAGATAATTTTAAGGGAGATATTTCTCAATTTTCAAACTTTCTCGAAAAATTAAATTTAATAAAGAAGGTTTAAATGTATAAAATTTATAGATCTTTTGGTAGCAATTAAAGAATTAAATCAAGGTTTTATTCCTAAATATGACAAGTAAAATTTCTAATGTGGTAAATCAAAAAAAGGATGAGTTCAAATATTTCTGTTTTTTGTCCTTATGGGACGAAGAATTTGGTCCAAAAATCATTGATTTTTTTCCTAGAGAAAAGATAGGTGATTTGAACAAATTGTCGCTTAATTTATTTACTCTTTATCAATTTTTCTGGGATTCTCCAGATAAAGAATTTCAAGAGACTCAGATGGTAGTACCTTTACAAAGGTATAACAAGAAGGCTATAGTGCTTTTTAACACCATAATAAATGAAAATATTAGAGGAGGAAAACAACCTTTTATTATTTCGCTTCTCTTACCCGAATTTTATACTGAAGAACAACTAACCATGTTTGATGAGGTAATTCTTAATATATCGCAATTTTTCTTCAGAAATGATAAAGTAAACTTAAGTGAATATGAAGAAGATATACTAAATATAATCGATCTGATTAAGACTGAAATTGAAAGCCCTGACATAGATAACTTAGAAAATTATTCTTATACAGTTGCGATGGAGGATTTTAAAGCAGGTATCAAATTGTATCAATCAAAAAATTTCGATGAGGCTTTAATGATTTTGCTGAAAGTTTTGAAAAAGTTTAAACAAGAAGATCATAGACATCTGATCTTGGAAGTCCTCTCGATCATTGCTTCTATTCATATACAAAAGCGGGACTTTAATAATGCTAAAAATTACTATTATGAGTTGAAGAAAATCTCAGAAAATCTGCATGTTAAAAAAGATATTGAGGTTAATACATTTATGCTGGGATTTTGTCTATATAAACTCGAAAATTTCGAATTGGCATATGAAACTTTAACGGAAATTAACCCTCAAGAAACACAATTTCTGAATAAATTACAATACTATACTATACTTGGAAGGAGTTTATCTTTTTTAGGGGAATATGAGGACGCTTTGATATCATTACAAAAAGCTCTGATTGAGAGCACAGATATGGATGTGACGAGACAGAATCAAAAGCAACAAGCTCAGATCTTATATGATCTAGGAGTAATTAATTATAAAATTGGAGGAAATAAATACAAAGAACTACCAGAGAAGAATAAGGATGTTACCTTTCGTTATTTTAAGGAAGCAATAAATTTTCTTTCAAGAGCGGCTAAAATCTTTATTGAATTGAATACAAAGGAGGTTTTAGTCCAATTATATTTTACTATAGGTGATATTTGGGAAATAATCCAAGAATTCGAGAAATTCATTGAATATTACGAAAAAGCAATAGATGTGGCATATAAAATTAAAAACCACGGAAAAATTATAAAAAATATTAGAAAATTAGTTGAAAGAATGGACGACTTGGGATATCATAAAAAGATAATAGAGATCTTAAATTGTTTTTTCTCTCATGAGGAAAAGCATTTTTTTATTGATCAATTCTCCAACGCGTTTCTACGGTATAAATTGGCAAGAGCGCTATTAAAAATAAACAAAATCGAGGAAGCATTAAACGAACTATTAAAATCCTATAATATTTTCAAAGAATTCAAGAGACCGGTATATGAAGTAAGATTAGTATTAGAACAGTTAATACAAACATTTGAAACACTTAACCGGTTTGATAAAGCTCAGCTGTATGGTCAAAAACTCAGTAAAACTAAAAAAAAATTTGAAAACTTCGAACTTGTTGCTCAGAACGATTTTAGTCCGTTAGGAATAATTAAGGAGATATGGATATTTTCGTCCTCGGCTAGTGTTGAGATCTATAATTTCGCCCCAGAAAGCAATATTGATCACGATTTACTCGGGGGATTTCTTTCCGCATTACAGCAATTCAGTTTGGAAGTCAGTCAAAAGAAATTAAATCAAATAGTTATAGGGGAAGATAGATTTGTTATTTATAAAGATGTTGGCTACGATTTTTATATTTTGGGAAGAGCCGCTGTAAAAGAGAATCCAAATTTGGTTATTAAGACCCTTTCTAGAATCCATAGAAGGTTTTGGAAAGAATATTCTGATGAGATTTCAAACTTTCAAGGAAATATTAAACCTTTCCAAGGTTTTACTAAAATAATTGAATCGTTTGATTTATCTTTAGTTTAATTAATAGTCATCCCGATTTTGATTTCAAACGAAAGATATAACGAATTAAAGAAAAAAAAAAGAAAATTTTAAGAGCTTATAATAACGCTACAATTCCTGCAACTAATACTAGTATTCCGGCAATGATTCCGAAGATATCACCACATAAGAATCCTATTACTATACCAACTATACCCATAACTAGTATAAAGACCGCTGTGAATGGAATGCTAGATCGATAAGAGCCGAAGCAACTAATTAAGATAACTAATCCAATAATCAGTAGGAGTAGTCCACAAATAAGAGCAGTTGCAGAAAAGCTCATGAAGTCAAAAA
>WJKD01000969.1 GCA_014729315.1 Promethearchaeota archaeon
ATCAATGTACCCTGAGCCCTGTGATTCCGAGCTATTATACTTTTTCGGCTTAATCTCTTACACTTTTTAACTTTCCTGGTTTTGGAGCAATATTTAGAAATGGGAATGCTAAGTATATTACTTTTTTCGTAAAATGTTAATTTATTTATAGGTGAATTTTTTATCTATCTTATTTCACTTCAAAGAATCTAAGTGATAAGAAATTTATAAATTAAGGCGATAAATTATGGGAGAAGAATTAGATGACCTGAAATTCGAAGAGTTTCAGAGTCTTTCCGATTTAGAGAAATGGCAATTCTTTCAGAATCTAAAAAAGCTCATCCACGAATTAAAAATAAAGGCCGATAAAAATTGTGAAGAATGCGAAAAGAATTTACTTACAGCAGAAGATATCAACATCGACCTGTATTTTCAAGATTGGAGAGAATGTTCTGAACACTGCGAAGAATGTGGGAAGGAAGAACTCGTGAACATGTGCCAGCTCCAATTTGAACTAATGAATCATATTGCTAATTCGCTTTTAGAAGTGCAAAGAAAGCAAAATATACTTACTCAAATTGTCTTGAAACGAGACGAGGCTGGTTCCAAATTATTAAGGGAATTTATGAGGAAAAAGGAAGAACTTGAAAAAAAAGAAGAGCGAGCGGACGATATTTATCAATAACTTTAAGATTTTTAAAAATTAGTTTTATTCTCTATTGAAAAACCATTTTCTCTAAAAATTGAACCAGTTTCAACTTTTCTATTTTTATACAAAATATATGAAGAATTAAATTAGGTCTTGAACGATTTTTAAAAAAACGAGAAATCTTTGTTGTAAAAAGAAATAAAAAATAATTGATACTAGGGTCTTTAAACACTAATATCCGAGGAACTTGGTGCTTCTTGGAAACTTGAATCGACTTCTCCCTTTTTTACAAAAAACATAAAAACAAGGGCTAATACAAAAAAGAGTGTCGAATCAATGAGTAGTGTATTATAACCCAATAAATCGGCTAACATACCGACTAAGACTGGACCTAAAATTTGCGCTAAATAGCTAAAGGTTAAATACACTCCCGTGTATGTTCCAATTTGTTTCTCCGTTTTGGCCATTTGCATAATAATTACAAGAGTATTAATATTAATGAATGCCCAACCTATCCCCGCAATAAAGAACATTATAGAAATTACCAAGACGGTTTGAATAAGGTATCCAATTGTCAAAGAAGCGATAACGATCACTAAACCAACTTTAATGGTCAATCTTCTACCAACCTTGGTCGCCAATATACCTGCAGGGAATGCGATTATTAAAAACGCTAATAAAAGTAGTCCTAATATTAAAGGTGCCTGCAATTCGCTTAAGCCTAATACTTCCTTCGCGTAGACGGTGAATAATGCCTCTAACCCGGCGTATCCAATGAAGAGAGCCAGAATTGCAAAGAGCATGAAAAACGTGCTTTTATCATCTTCCTTCCAGATCTCTTTAAAACTTTCAATTAAACCCAGTTTATCGTCAGCCTGTTTTACTTTCTGTCTTTCTAAAGATTCGTATGATAAGATTCTTTGATAGCTAAAAGAATTCTTTTCTTTCACCGTCAGCAATATAACTATTAACGATATCACCATCATTATGGAAACGGTTAAGAACGCTAACTGTACCGAACCCAGAAGTGCGGGTAAAATAAAAGCTATACCAGTTCCGATTCCTCCCATTATATTTACGATAGCGTTCCCTTTACTTCGATGAACGGGTTGAATAAAATCTCCGAGAAGCGAAAGGGTTTGGCTCCGATAGAAGGCCATCGTAGTTACAAACAGTACCAACCAAAGAATTAGAAGCCAGAGAGGATCCGTGTTAGGATTAATTCCTCCAATTAGAGCAAACAATACTGCGGAGATCGGAATTCCAACGATTAAGTAAGGAATCCTCCGACCAAGCTTAGTTCGAGTATTATCAGATACATTACCCATTACAGGTTGTATTATTATCCCAATAATGTTATCCATAGCCATAAGGACCCCAACCAAGGCAAATGACCCAAGGTATATGAAAAGCATCTGATTCACTTGAGTGTTATACATAGACCATGCTATCTGAGTTGTAAACAGTCCACAGCCTATAAAAAAAGCCAGGCTTACTTTAAATTTTTCTTCAGTGGTGATTTCAGCCATTTTTATTTCTCTTTCATATTTCTATTTGAAAATATAATTGGGTAATCTAAAACAAAATATAAAGCTTTAATATTTCTATATTACCAATAAAGCATATCAATAGAGGAATTAAAGAAATCTAATTAAAAATAGATCTTTCTTATTGAAGAATTATTATCTATTAAGAGAAGCTTTAAATTAATTAAGTTCTGAATTAATTGTATGACAGAAGTAAATTTACAAGTGAACGATAAGGAAATTCCTTTAAACGACTTGATGGAAGAAATGTTGATCAATATTCTTATGGGATATATTAAGAGTGCAAAAGGGATTCCAAAAGAAATAACTAATATAAAAATTGACATTAATGTCTAATCTTTTCTTCAATATTTTTTTTTGAATCCCCTTCTTGTAATATTCAGTTAATAAGATTAACGATTCGAACTAGAAAGAAGCTTAAACAGTTCTATTTCTACTAGTTTAGCTACATTTTATAGGTTTTTATTAAATCCTCTAGAATTTATTTATCTAATCTTTAAATAATAGAATTTGGTTATCTAGAATGGTTGGAAACCTCGAACTTTAATAGTTCACTTAAAGGAGGTGAAATTGATAAATGAAAACACAAGAAGAAATTAAGAAGGATGTCGTAGATCAATTATACTGGGATTATCGAGTCGATGCTTCAAAAGTAAAAGTAAAGATTGACGGAAGTACGGTTAATCTTGAGGGTTCAGTTGCAAATTATAATGCTAAAAATAATGCGGAACTTGACGCGTGGTCAATCGAAGGAGTAAGTATAGTTCATAATAATCTTGAGGTTGAATATCCTCCAACCTTAGAGCTCCCTACCGACGAAGAAATTAAAACAAATGTTGAGAGTACCCTAATATTAAACAATGATATAGATTCCTCCACGGTTGATGTCTCTGTGACTGGCGGGATTGTAACCTTAAAAGGTTCTGTAGATGCATATTGGAAGAAAGTAAAAGCAGAAAATTTGATTTCGGATTTAACAGGTGTTATTTCGATCTTAAACAAATTGACAATAGTGCCCACAAAAAGTTTTGTAGATCAAGATATTGCCGAGGACATAATCTCCTCAATCTCCAGAAATATAAATGTAGACGTGGAGAATGTCAATGTAAAAGTTGAAAATGGAGTTGTTACTTTATCAGGAACTGTATCCGATTGGAGTGCGTATACTGCGACGATGGAAGCAGCCCGTTATACTGCAGGTGTTGTTGATATTAACGACAACTTAATCATTGAAACCCTATAACTTGATATCAGTATCCCTCTATACAGGTTTTCTTTTTTTTTTATATTTTCAAGTTTTTAATTTCTGAATTTGAACAATTTAAATCATTATTGAATAGATAATTATGAAAATTGAAAAGTCAGTAGGGGCAATTGTATATAACCAGGGAAAAGTTTTATTATTGAAATATGGAATGGGGCATTGGGGGTTAGTCAAGGGCAATATTGAAAGAGCGGAAACGAAAAGAGAGACTATCTTTCGAGAATTAAGAGAGGAAACAGGTATTGAAGAAGCAGAGATTATTAATGGATTTGAAGAGAATACTGAATATTATTACAAAATAGAAGGGGAAACTATTCATAAATTTGTGACATATTTTTTAATAAGGGCAAAAACCCAAGATATACAATTAAGTTTCGAACATGATGATTACGATTGGTTAACTTTCGATAAAGCAATTAAGCGCGTAGATTTTAATAATGTAAAAAAAATCATTAAAAAAGCTCGTGAAATTCTTGATTAGTATTATATTTGTGATTTTTTAAAAAAAAAATATCGGAGATCTAATCTAACCTAAATTAATGCTTTTTTCTTTTGAACTTTTTTATTCTACTTAAACCAAGATTATTAAATTACCATTGTTTTTTACATTTGACGGATACCATCTAAAAATTGAGATTGAATAGATATGAACAAAGAGATGAGACTTTTGAATGAGAAATAATAAATCCTTGCATCTTCTTTTTGATAGCAATGAAATCAGTCAGAAAATAGCGGAATTAGCTAAGGAGATTAATGATCTTTACGAAGAAAAAGACCTATTATTAATCGGTGTTCTTAAAGGAGCATTTGTGTTTATGGCAGATTTAATTAGAAAAATAAAAATTCCTCTCGAAATAGGATTCGTTCAATTATCTAGTTATCAAAGATCGACTACAAGTTCGGGGAATGTTAGAATTGTCAATGATATAAGAACTCCAATTCAGTTTAAGCATATTTTAATTGTTGAAGATATCATTGATACAGGGTTAACTATGCGATTTTTAATGAATCATATTAAGAAGAAGAATCCTGCTTCCATCAATATTTGTACTCTCACTAATAAGCCATCTCGTAGAGAAGTTGAGGTGCCTATTACTTTTTCAGG
The DNA here is from genome assembly GCA_014729315.1 of Promethearchaeota archaeon. Next base: position 4,545 of record WJKD01000969.1, read on the forward strand.
ATTTAAGGTCCCGAATAAATTTATTGTAGGTTACGGAATTGATTATAAGGAAAAATATCGAAATTTACCCGCAATTTATTATGTAGAGGAATAAAATGAATTATAATGATTTAGTAAGTGTTGCGCGCGGAGATAAACCAGCAGATTTAATACTTAAAGATGCAAGAATTATAAATACATTCTCTGGAAAAATCAACGACGGAGATATAGCAATTTATCAAAATCGAATTGCTGGTGTGGGTGATTACAAAAATGCTAAGCAAGTTATAAAAATGAATAATACTCTAGTAGCACCTTCTCTAATCGATGGTCATATTCATTTAGAAAGTTCAATGCTTCATCCTGTTAATTATGCTCGAATAACAATTCCAAGAGGGATATTGACATCAATTACTGATTTGCACGAAATAACCAATGTTTGTG
>WJKD01000970.1 GCA_014729315.1 Promethearchaeota archaeon
ATTTTATTGTAAATCTTCATTCAATCCAAGACTTAGAAGTTGATAAATTACAATTTGATTATTTAAGTAAAGAAATGAAAAATAAGTTTAAAAATAAGTTAATAACTATTTTTTAGTGCGTTCATATAAAATCTAATATTCACTAATACTGTGTATGATGATGCAGGTAATGGTCATTATGAGCCAATATATTTGTATATGAATTGCAATAACAACACTATTTCTAATAATACAATAAATAAAAGTGGTCAATATGGAATTAGAGTCTCCTCTAATAGCTACGATAATATTATCGCAAATAATTCGATAGATGCTCAAGGTTCCACTAATGTTGGAATGCGATTACAATATGCAGATAATACAGTAGTCTCAGGGAATGATATGGTTGGATTTGGAATATATATAGAGGGTCAATTAACAAGTGTAAGCTCACATACTATTTTTACTAATAATAATGTTAATGGAAAAACTGTTTATTATTATACCGGACAGACTAATTTAAACCACGAAAACTTTACAGGTGATGGAACTCCTGCACAAATTATATTAGTTCAATGTACCGATTCAATGATATCGGGTTATGACTTATCAGATACATCTGTTGGAATTCAGTTATATTATTCAGAGAACATAACAATTTCAAATAAAACGGCAAGGAATACAGTATCAACAGCCCAAAATGAAGGAATTAGACTTCTAAATAATTGCAATGAAAATATAATTGAACATAATTATTTGTTTAACAATACAGATTCGGGGATTGCATTGTTTGATGATTGCTCTGAGATCATAATCCGACTTAATAATGCAAGCTTTAATGGAAAAGCTGGAATCGAGCTGAATGAATCTAATTCTAATAAAATCAATAATAATATTGCAAAAAACAATATATATGGCTTATTGCTTAATTCAAGTAGCAATAACTGCATTTATGGCAACATCCTGATAAATAATGATCATAATTATAATGAATCGGGGGTTTGTGTAGGAAATGGTGATTGTCGATCTTCTTCAAATGGAACTCCAAGCGGAGGAGATGATGATGATGATGATGAAGCTGTTGCGATTCCATTTGGAAATTTCTATCTATACTTCTTGTTCCTAAGTGTAATATCCTTGGTTCTCATTAAGAGGAAAACTATTACTCATAATTCTAATTAATTCTTTTTTTTCATTAATAGTGCACTAATTTCTCATATGTAATTTAAAAACAATTCATCAGAAAAATATCTATACTAATAAATTTTTCAGTTGATTTTATGAAATTTAACAAAAATAAAAAAATAATACTTCTATTAAGTCTTCTTTTAGGAGGAATTCTTAATAGTATAGGAATGATTAACAATTATACGCCAGTTTATGAGGAGATTTCAGAGAAAGCACACAAAAACGAAATAAATATGCTAAATAGTGCCGGTTTTTGGACTCCTAACTATATTCATATTAAATCAGATAACTGGTCTATAAGCGGGGATGCATGGATACAGGTTAGAAGTGGAACTTCGATCGATCCTCATATAATCGAAAATGTAACTATTGATGCTACAGGTCGAGAATGGGGTATAACTATTGAAGATTCTGAAGATTATTTTATTATTCAAAATTGTACCATCTATAATGCGGGCACAGGTTCAGGTTCAGGTGCCTTAATTCTTAAAGATACAAAGAATGGTCAAATCATTGGAAACAATATCTCAAACAATAATGAAAATGGAATATGGTTAGAAAATTATTGTGAAAACATTGAAGTTAGCAATAACAGAGTTAATTTAAATGGTCAAAATGGGATACGGTTATATGAATCATGTATATTTAATACAATCTCACAAAATAATTTAACATATAATTCAAAATGGGGTTTACGTTTTCAATATCGATGCAGCAATAATACAATTTCAAATAATAATGCAAGCAATAATACTAATAATGGTTTCTATATTGGAGATGACTGTGATGATAATTTAATTGAAGATAATATTGCCAACGATAATGGCATTCATGGGATAAGAATTGATAGAAAAAGTGATAATAATATTATAAGAAATAATATAGCTAATTCAAATGACCAAACTGCTATACTGATTCAAGGGGTAAATAGCGTAGGAGATGATTGCTATGAGAATCAAATCATCGATAATCATTTAGAAAGCAATAATTACGGAATTAGGGTGTATGGACGGATTCATAATACTACAATCTCTCGAAATACTATCCTTTATAGTGAAGACCATGGTATTTATTCCTCAAATGATTGTCGATACAACATTATAACCAAGAATACTATTAGCTATGGAGTCCAAAATGGTGTGGAGTTGGCAGGATTTAAGAACGGAACGATTTCTCTAAATAAATTAGTGGCAAATCATTGGGATGGATTAAGAATAACTAGTAATAGTGGAGATAATTTAATTTACGGAAATTTATTAAAAGATAATTATGAACGTGGTGTAGACATAAAAAGTGGAGCGGGTATACGTAATTTGGTTTCCATGAATAGTTTTATCAACAACACATTAGGTCATGGAATGGATGAAAAAAATCCAGGAGATAATGATTGGGACAATGGAACTTACGGGAATTATTGGGACAATCACACATCTCCAGATAATAATAATGATTTGTTTGTTGATAATGTCTATACCTGGATACAAGGTGCAGCTAACAGTGTTGATAATCATCCATTAGTTAATATCACTTCCCACTTAGGAGAGAAAATACATATTGATGAGACTGGGATGAGTGCATGGAACTGGAGTAGGACTGCTGAATTTAAGGTATGGTGTAGTGGATCAGGAACCTACATTAATCCATACATAATAGATGGGCTTGAAATAAATGGAAAAACTGTGGGCAACGGCATACTTATTGGAAACTCGAGTGTGTACTTCACAATCCAATTTTGCAAAGTGTTCAAATCTGGAAGTGGACAAACTGATGCGGGTATTAAATTTACAGAGACAAATAATGGGATGATAATTAATAACAACTGCTCTAATAACGAAAATCACGGTATACTTTTGTATGATGAGTGCAACAATAACACAATCTCAGGAAATCTCGCATTTAACAACGTAGATGACGGAATACATCTCTATCAAAGCGATGAAAATATAATTACTGGAAATACCCTTAATGAAAATAATCAAGGTTTGAGTATCCGGTATAGTGATAACAACACCATTTCAGGAAATATTGCAAACGAAAATCTTCAGGGGATATATGTTTATGAAAGTGTTAATAGCACTCTTATTGGAAACACTGCAAGCGGTAATACCTTATTGAGAGGGATAATTTTATGGCAATGCGATAATAACACGATTTCTGGAAATACAGCAAACAAGAATGATGATCACGGGATATATATTAACAATGGTGAAGATAATAAGATTCTGGGAAACACTGTAAGTTTTAACGGAGATGCAGGAATTTATTTGGAGAACTCTAATTATAGTAGTATTCACGATAACACAGCTAAAAACAATACATACGGATTACATTTGGAGGACAGTAGCTATAATTGTATTTATGAAAATATATTTGTAAATAATACATATAATTATCATGAAACTGGAACATGCATAGGAAATGGCGATTGTAGACCAGGACATTCACCTGCTGCAGAAGGTGGGGGCGGGGGTGGTGACGATGACGCGGAAGAAGTAATAATTCCGGGATATAACATATATATTCTTATTGGTATAATTTGTATCGTCGCATTAGTGTTAATTAAAAAACGCTGGAAATAATTTAAAACAGATATAATATCAAATAATATTAATAACTGGGTAGTTCTCAAGGATGTTATTCCCTATTTTTTTCTTTTTACTATTTTTCATTAAATATTATATGAACTTTTATTTATTTTGATTTTCTTTCATTAAATCATCAATTAGATTTGAATAAAATATTAATTTTAAGAACAGATTAATGCAAACCATGTATAATATAAAAATTATTTCTTTATGTGAATCTGTAAGTATATCAAATATGAAAGAAAGGACCTTATTTATGTTGGAACCTCATGGATCTTAATGACATGTGCCTATTTAGGACCTGCTTTGAACTTTATTATGATAATAATTATTAATACCCCATTAAATCAGTATGCATATTTTGCTATACTTGGATTGTGTCCGTTAACCGCTGTATTCTTTACTACTGCAATAGTAGATATATTAGTTAATAAACCTAAAAATCGAAATATCATTACGTTCGTGATTTGGCTTTATTGCTTAATTACAATGAGCATATATTACTATCTTTTATTTACAAACATTACGCAAATAGGAATATTTAGAAATCCCTATGTGATTGTTTTTTCCTTATTCACTCAATTATACATATTGATTATTTTGGTGATTTTCATAGCCACAGGTTTAGTTTTTACTAAATCCTGTTTTAAATCAAAACAAACCGAAATTAGACTACAAGCCATATTGCTTATTGTTGCGTTCATTTCTCTAACAATTGGTGTAATAATGACCTTGATAGTAGAATACATTGTAATAATCCTCGGAATGATGATTTTAGCGTTAAGGGCAATATTATTTTATATGGGATACATATTTCCTGAATGGACGAAGAAATTATTCCTTAAAAAGGCTTCAGATTGAAATGAAGTAATTTAAAAAAATTAGAAGGCTACTTTCATACAATTTTGCGTTTATTTTTCTTAATTTTTTGTAAAGTGTTATTAATACTGTTATTTATATCCTTATAAACTCACAAAATAGGAGTCTTTTAAACTGATTAAAGCTTAAAAAGATCCAAATAATATTCTCAATATGAAAAAATATTTTTATCCAATTTATCTACTTATTTTAATTGTAATTGGGACTTGGGTGTATCTATATTCTGGTCTAGAACCGATTTTAATCAATTTAATCGTCATCAATATCGTAATCTACCTAATAAGGGTACCGTTAATCAATCTAGTAGGTTATATTGTAAGAAAACGGGTAATTCAAGTATTTCTGTCAGCTGTTATTAATATCATTTGGGGATTTTTTATTTTTATGCTAATTTTTGTCATATCGACAGCCCTCTTTATTGCAATAATTTCCTATATTTTAGTTGCTATTTCTTTTACATTAAAAGATATCATTAATAACATTACAGCGGGAGCAATAATGCTAACCTCTGAACAATTTGAATTAGGTGATTTAATTGAAACGAACGACATTCAAGGAATAGTAAAAAATGTTGATTTAAGCCATACAAGATTAAGGGAATTTGACGGTGTATCGGTAATTTTACCAAATAATATTGTTTACGGTTCAAAACTTGTAAAATTTTCGCACGAACGATATGGTATGATTAAAGAAGAGGCAGACGCTCATAAGATAGAAAATGAGAAGGCTTATATGAAATATATGAAAAAATTAGAAAAATTAATTTCTGAAAAGGAAAAAGTCACTCGTTACGTGAAGACCATCGAAATATTAGACAACATTCCTCCAACACAACTTTACAGTTCCCTTAATGCGGTATTCGATGTATACGAGGCAAAATTCGATTATCGTCCTGAATTTGCCATAGACATTACCAATTATGGAAGAATTCGAATCTTTCTGTATTTAATTTCTGACAACGCAACCGACATTCTAACTAATTTTGACGCTTTTTTGAGAGATATTTCTTACGAAATATATAGTGATCGAATTTTTGAAGGCTGGGAGGCATACAAAGACCAAAAAATTAATTTAAAAGTAAATAAAGGTGGTGTTAGCTAACAATGGCAATCTTTAATACCGATCTTGAAGCGTTCTTGTTTATAATTATAATAACAATTTCTCTTTACATCCTTAATATAGTAATCTCGTTAATTTTAGATCGTATAAAAAGAATCTCCGTTAAACAAAAAAACAAATTAACATATACATTGCGAGTTATTTCTATAGGAGCTGTTGTCTATCTTTTAATCGAGGGATTTCCGTCTTTTACCGAGATAGATCCTGAATACACTGCTATCATAACAGGAGCTACAAGCACAGCCTTAGCTTTTGCTACTAGCGAGGTTTTCGCTAACTTTATGGCAGGTGTTTTACTCCTCGTGGTCGATCCTTTTGATGTAGGGGATGTCGTAAAGATTAAAGGCGAAAAAGGTATGATAAAATCAATTAAACTTACAAAAATTGTCATACAAACCTTTGATTTCATCTTAGTCGAAATTTCTAATAAAGAAGTGATGTCTTCGCTCATTTTAAATTACACTATAAATCTGGGTAAAATCAAGCGTTACCGTCAGTTTAAAAAGAGAGTTTTAGCACCTCAAGATATTGGAGGGGCTCGCTTAGATCTAGATCTAAAGGATAATACTATCGTCGAAAAAGATAAAGAAATAAGGGATCTCTATGCATCTGTTTCTCAGAGCGAAGTTCAGAAGATACACTCGTTTACATTCAAAATGAAGTACCCCTACGAGAGATTCCGCATTAAAGTAGATAAAACAGAAAAATTGTGCGCACAATACAAGGAAGTGTTTGGCTTTAAACCTAGATTCCATATTATGGACCTTGGATTTGAGATTATCGTGAAATTTAGGATAATAACCTTTAAAGCGATGATATTGTTAAATAATCAACCTCTCTTAGCACAAGACATATACGAAATTATAAAAGAGTAATAATTCTTTATAATCAAACCATTTAATCAATTTACTTTTCTCTTAATTATTAACGCAATTCCGAATTTTTTAAGATATGTTTTCTCCAAATTAAATATGATATAGCTCCCTATAGAATAAATAGATAATTTATTAATGATTCACCATTATGAATTAAATACTAATATTAACCAGAGAAATAGAGATGGAAAGAAGAGAAAGAGTCAAGCGCGCGTTTCATTTTAATAAACCTGATAGAGTCCCCTTTATCGGACTGACTCCACAATCCGATTTTTATCCAATCGAACCTCAAGAACCTATTTCATGGCAACCTACCGATTATCCTCCGCATCCCATCGGAGGTGATGCTGCAATTGCAAATCCCGTATTTAGAAGAGATGTGTATCATTGGAAAGATGATATTAGAAAAGATTTAGGTTTCTCTGAGAATTGGTGGGAAACTCCACACGAAAGTATTGACGAATTTGGAGTTATTTGGAAGTCTTCAGGGACTAAAGGCGGAGATAAAACAAAGGGTCATCCAAGTATGGGACCTTTACAAGATAACGGAGATGGATCTGGTTGGAAGAAATTAGACTCTTATCAACCCCCTGACGCCTTAATTCCAGAAAGATATGAAAAAATTAATAGGGGGCGATGGAAAGAAATAGCGGAAGATCGTTATCTTTTAGGTACGGTAAATTCTAGTGGAATTTTTAATAGATGTTCTCAATTGCGTGGATTTAGCGCCTTTTTAATAGATATTGCCCGGAATAGACCGCGTGATAAACTCAAACAGCTAATCGAGTTAGTTACTCTCTATAATTTCAATGTTATTAAAATGCTGAAGAAATATTGCCCACCTTTAGATTCAATATATATAACTGATGATTTTGGTACACAAAAATCGGCGTTTATTAGCCCTAGAATCTTTAGAATGCATTTTAAAGAACCTTACCAAAAGTTAGTTGATTTGACCCATCAGCTTGGAATGGATTTCATACTGCATGCTTGCGGAGATGTTCTTGCACTTCTTCCCGAGTTTGTCGATATTGGCATCGATGTAATGCAATTTGATAGTCCACACATGACAGGAGTTCAGAATTTTAAAAAATTTGCTCTTGAGAGAAAGATTTCCTTTTGGTTAAGTTCTAATATCCAATCAACTTTCGTTCACGGAACTCCTAAGGACATAGAAAACGAGATAAAAATGTATATAAGAGAAGTAGGTAAGAAAGATGGAGGATTAGCAATATTCGAATATACCGATTTTGAAGCAATCGACGCCCCTAAGAAAAACGTAAGAGCACAAAGAAAAGCAACACTGAAATGGGGGAATTATAACGAAAATGGAACCATAGAATGGTTAGCATAGCGCGTTTTTTGAATTAAAAGGATTTTTATTCCACTGGTATCATTTTACCTTTTCTATATTCGATAAGTTTTTTCAAAACACTTAAAATATCCAGGATAATTAATTCTTTCTTATCTTTTAGCTTAGAATTAATTATTTTGTTGTTAAATAAAATATTAAAGTTTCCTATACCTAAAATCAGTCCAAATTTTCTTCACTATAATCATTTAAAGAGAAGGATATTTTTGTTTTTTAGAGATTCACGGTTCTCCCTGATATATAATGTATCAAAAATTTTTTTGTGTTCAACAAAAATACCTTGCGTTGGATTATATTATTGCGAAATTCAACTCGGAAACTCAGAACACAAATATTTTCTTATCATCTTATTCCTAAAGACGAAGGGAATAAACCTTCTACTCTAATAGAATTTTTTTTTTGCCTTAATATTAAATAGTAATTTTTTTACAACTATTATATAGAAAATTCTCTACATTACTAGTTGAGGTATTCATTATGTGGAAAAAAGGGGTTGTACTTACCTTAGGTTTAATTTTGATTTGTAGCTCATTCTTAATTTATACTACATTAGAAAATAAAACTTCAATTAGAACCGAAAAAGATTCGAACAACGACAATTTTACTGAAACTTTTACGACTTTACCAAAAGAAAGTGATACATTCGATCCAAACGACAATTTTGCTCAAGCTTCGCCTATATCTGAAGGATTTTACGATAATCTCGACTTAAACGCGGACGAGGATTGGTATTATTTTTGGGTCGATGCTGGAAGGAGCGTGGGAATTAATATCTTTTTTAACCATAGTGAGGGCGATTTAAACTTGGAAATCTATAACTCTTCCCAACAATTAGTTACATTTAGCAATTCAGCGGACGATAACGAAAGCATCTTTCTTAATGTCAATTCGTCGGATAATTATTACATCAGAGTATATAACCAAGCGAATCCAAAATACGCGTTAGATATAAAAATCGACGATCAATTTGAACCAAACAACGAGATCGCAATTGCCCCCGAGGTTAGTAAGGCATATTACGGCGATCTTTACTGCCAGGATGATGATTTTTATAAAGTTTGGTTTGATTCTGGGGATGACTTCGATGTGGATGTATATCATATTCATAGCTTGGGAGATATAGATGTGGAATTATACAACGAATCATCTGGATATCTTACGGGATCTTACTCTCCGGATGACAACGAAACTCTCTTCTGGACAGCAAGCTATAGTGGTTATTATTATATTAAAGTGTATATGGTTAACACGCCAAATAATTATAGTTTAGAAATACATCTCAACATATTCGACGATAGTTACGAAGAGAATGACGATTTTGGAAGCGCCAAAGTGTTGTCGAATGGATATTATTCTAACTTACGCTGCCAAGATCCTGATTGGTATAAAGTCTATTTCAACGATAAAGAGGAATTTACCATTGATCTTATTTTTACCAATATCACCGGAGATCTTAACCTTGAACTTAGAGATTACAACGATTTAACTTTAAAGACTTCTTATTCTACAACTGATAATGAGTCGATTTCGTGGATAGCAGCTTATACGGGTTATTATTACATATTTGTATTATATTCGTCCACTCCGAACGATTATGAAATGGATATATATTTTAGCGGAGGATCGGGGGATGATAGTTATGAAGAAAACGACGATTTTTCAAGCGCATGGGATCTCTCAAAAGGCTATTATTCAAATCTAAAATGTCAAGACGAGGACTGGTTTAAATTTTGGATTTACGAGGGTGAAGAGTTTTCAGTTGATATTTTTTTTAACGATGTGAATGGTGATTTGGACGCTGAGCTTTACGATGATTCTTATAATCATCTTCAAGGCGCGTACACTTCAACTGATAACGAATTTATCACATGGAATGCGGGATATACGGGATATTTCTACTTAAGAATTTATTATTGCGACACACCAAACGATTTTAATTTAGACATTTATCTTAGTTCCGGAGCTGACGATCCCTACGAAGAAAACGATATATTTAACGACGCGAAAGAGATATATAACGGGTATTTTAGCTCCTTAGTCTGTCAAGACGACGATTGGTTTAAATTATGGTTAAAATCTGGAAAGAAGATTTCTATTAATATCTACTTCAGTAATGGAACGGGTAACTTAGATATGGAGCTTTACAACGACGGTTATGGTTTTATACAAGGTTCTTATTCAATTGAAAACGATGAAGAAATTACTTTCTCACCAAGTTATTCTGGTTACCACTATATAAAAGTATATAATGTTTCAACCGCCCCCAATAATTATGATTTAGACATTTACACTATTGATGACAGATTTGAACCAAATAACGATTTTTGGAACGCACCAGAGATATTCACGGGGATGCATCGTCATTTAGACTGTTTTGACGACGATTGGTATAAAGTATGGATTGAAGACAACGAATGGTTTTCGATAGATATTTTCTTCAAACATTCAGATGGAAATTTGCATTTAGAATTATATGATAAATATAATTCAATGATATTTAGGGCAGATTCGTGGGATGACGACGAATACCTTTCCTATACAGCAACCTATACTGGATATTACTATGTTTATGTTTATTATTTTGATAACGATAACCATTACGATATGAAGATTAGTGTCCAGGAGGAAACCATATTCCAAGAAGATTTTGAAGGAACTATCTCTTCTAAATGGTCAGGTTTTGATGGAGATAATTACTGGCATGTGACAAGTCAAGATTCGTCTCCAAATAGCCCTACGCATAGCTTATGGTGTGGAAACGAGGGCTCTGGAACATACGATAAAAAAATTGACGGATATAGCACATCTTATAAAGACATCATTACACTCGAGAATATTGATTTAAGAAATTATTGCTATGCAGAGCTAAGCTTCGACTATAAATTACAAACAGGTTCGAGTTCTTTCGATAATATTAGATTCGCAGTTCAAGTACTCGGAAATGAATTATATCTTAGTTCTAAATATACAAATTATCATTTAGAGATAGGAGATACCACAAAAAATGGAGGATGGTCTAATCGGACTTTTGATATCTCTTTTTTCTGTGGATACGAGCACGTAGACCTTCTATTTATCTTTGAAACTGACGAATATGATAACAATTACGAAGGTTTCATGATGGATAATTTAAAAATTAAGGGTATGCGAGATGATATTTCCGTTGGAACGCAGTTAGGAATACATAAAGGTGATATATTTCATTATCGATTTAACTATGTAAACTACTACGCATGGACTCACGAAATTTTCGCTGGTCCTGCACCACAATTCACTGATAAGTTTATAAAAATTCAAATTATGAACATAGAAGATAAGGGAGATTATTGGGATGTAACAACTCGCTTCTGGGATCCATGGGATGATTTCGACGAATTTGAAAACACTGATGAGATGCATTATAAAGTGTATAAAAATCCGTTAAACATGAAGGATGGTTGTGATTTCTTTGTACCAAACAATAATATGATAAGGTATTTAGAAAGAGCAGACAACTTTGACAATTTCGAATCGTTTGATATAGTCCACTGGCACGATAGTTATCATTGGGATTATAAAATGGAATGTAAATTTGGCGACTTTTCAGTAGAACTTATCTACTTTGGTTCTGGTATCTTAAAAGGAATGATCATACGTAAGAATTACGGTGATTTCGGACCAATACTCGAAATGTGGTACGATGATTACGAAGAAGAAGAGGAGGAAGGAGAAGACGAGGATGAGGGTAGAAGGATACCTGGATTTGATATAATTACTGTTTTATGCATCGTTTCCATCGCATCTATTGGTTTTACTATAAGAATGAGAAAACTGAAAAAGTTTAGGAAAACATAAATTACATAATTTTTTTTATTATTTTCTATTTTTAATTAAATCTTATTTAATGGACTTTCGTCAAAGAAACTTAAATTAAGAAATCCCTGTTAAATCTGCTGATTAAAAATTCAATAAATAAGAAGATAAAAAAAATTGTATTTAACAAAACGGATTTTAGATACGATTAAGAAAGCGTTTGGTTCATATTCTTGTCGGTCAGTTCAAAACCTATTTCTAAGGTTGGAATTTTATCTGACTCAACGGTAAGAGTGTGTTTACCTTTCGTCAATTTTGAAAGCACCGATTCGTCTAATTTAAATACTACTGAGATTTCGTCTCCCATCGCTATCGTTCTTCCCTCCATTTTGCCCGCTAATATATCTTCAATGCTGAAGACTTCGTCCTTATGATACACTTTAAGACTGTCTTTTAACAAACTTACGTTCTTTGAATCTTTAGAAATATCGATTTCTTCACCGTCTAATAATAATGTACCATAATCAGAAGGGTTTAAGGCGTCTATGTCTACATCGCCTATTGTTTCCTGTGAAGGAACGCCCAAGGGCATAAATACATTCAGAGCGCTGACTTTTACGCTGTCGATAGAGCCATCACCTGTAGTGTCCAGAGTGTAAAGGCTTTTCTTAGGCGGAAACATCTTTTTAATCATAGCTTTTGGTACTTTAATCTTCTTTAACTCTTCTAAATCTACCATAAGACATCAATTTTCAATAATTTGTGAATCTGTATATTGAACTCTATTACTAAATATGTAAAACAATTAAAAAATTCTCTTTTTTATGAAGAGAGTTTGAGATTCATGATCTCATATTACTTAAACTGGATCAATTACAGAAAAATGAGTTAATCACATTTCATAAGTTTTTAAGAGATTCACTCCTCAAGAGATTTCAGATAAGTTCACAGGGCGATTTTCCTCTAATGATTTTTGTGCAGCTATCGCAACTTTTACATTTTGAAGACCATCCATTCCATTTGGAAGAGGTTTTTTATTTTTGCGAAGGCATTCGAAGAAATATCTTAATTCAGTTGCGTAAGAATTCATATATCTTTCTAAAAAGAAGTAGGGGATCTTGTCAATGTTCGTACATTCTGCAGTATAAATACGAACGGTATTAGTCGACTCGTTATCCGCCACAACACATCCTTTTGAACCAAATACTTCAACGCGCTGATCGTATCCGTATACGGCCTGGCGTGTATTATCTATAAGAGCCATAGCCCCGTTTTTGAATTTCAAAACAGCAACTGCAGTATCTACATCCCCCGCTTCGCCAATTTTTGGATCAATTAAGACTTCACCCGTAGCGTAAACTTCCGTTACTTCGCTCCCTGATAAAAATCTCGCCATGTCCCAGTCGTGAATTGTCATGTCAATAAAAATTCCTCCAGATACGCTAATATATTCAATTGGAGGTGGTGCTGGGTCTCTAGAAGTAATCTTCACTATTTGGGGATTACCCACTTGTCCATTCTCTACTGCTTCGTGAACTCGTCTAAAATTATGATCAAATCTTCTATTAAATCCAATCATCAAAGAAATTCCTTCTTTTTCCACTATTGATAAGGTTTCTTCAATCCTCTTTATATTAACATCAAGTGGTTTCTCACAAAATACATGCTTATTTTTTTTTGCGGCTTTTTGGATATATTCTGAATGGGTATCGGTTGAAGAGGCTATTAGAATCGCATTTATATCAGAATCTTCGAAAACAGATTCCACATCCGTGGTAAGATTTTGAACGCCTAATTCGATTAATTCATTTCTTAACTCCTCGCTAAATTGGATGTCTGCAACCGTTTTTAATTTCACATTTGGGATTTCTAGGGATAGATTTCTTATGTGGATTTTTCCGATTCTACCGGCACCAATTACCGCTACGCTAATTTTTTCCATTTTCTATCTTTCACTTATTTAATTTTGTTTCTAAAAATCCTATTGTTTAAGATATTTTATTGAGAATTACTTAATTTTTTTATTAAAAGTTTAAATTCTAAAAAGACTAATGTCAATTTATAAATTAAAAATCTAATAAAAATAGTTGAAAAGAATGTCAGAAAATAGTGTGGAAGTTTACGGGTATCGTTGGGTCGTATTACTCCTTTTTATGTTCATTAATATTACTATTCAGATTCTCTGGATCACTTTCGCCTCAGTAACCAGTGTAGCGACTCAATTTTATGCAGTTGAAGAATTGGCGATTTTTATACTCTCTGCCACTTTTATGATTGCATATATACCGGTGACGTTTATTGCTTCCTGGCTTATAGATAAATACGACTTCAAGACGGGAACAGCTATCGGTGCAATGATAGCGGGAGTGTTTGGATTGTTAAGATTCTTCGCCGGACCAAATTACATGCTGGTTTTGATATTTCAAATCGGGATTGCAGTAGGACAACCATTTCTTCTCAATAGTGTTACCAAGTTATCAGCTAATTGGTTTCCAGATTCAGAAAGAACAAGTGCAACGGGCTTAGGTCTAATTGCTGGATTTATAGGAATCGCTTTAGGCTTAGTATTAACGCCTTTCTTGGTCGAAGGATTGGGTTTCTTAATGATGCTTTTAATATATGGTATCCTAGGTTTAGTCGCCGGAATCTTATTTACTGCTCTTGCCAAGAATCGGCCCCCGACACCACCAGCACTTGATAGGGATGTGGAAAAAGTATTTATGTTTGATGGGATGAAACAATTATTTAAAAATAAATACTTTATAATAGTCTTCATCGTTTTCTTCTTTGGGCTCGGAATTTTCAATACAGTAACGACCTATATTGAACAAATTGTTATACCGAGGGGATACGATTCTATCTACGCCGGAATTTTAGGAGGATTGATGTTAATCGGAGGAATCATAGGTTGCATGGTAATGTCAACGGTATCTGATAAATATCATAAGAGAAAATCGCTTTTGTTGATTTCAGTGTTGTTATCACTCGTGTCCTTAGCAATTATATCGTTTACTTCAGATTCAATATTGCTTTTAGTTGCCGGTTTTGCGTTTGGATTCGGTCTAATGTCAGCTTCGCCGGTCGCATTAGAATATACTGTTGAAGTTACGAAACCAGTCCCAGAGGCAACATCTAACGGTTTATTGATGATGGCAGGCCAGATTGGTGGTATTATCTTTATCTTAGGTTTAGAAGATTTTACATTGCCAAACGGAGATTATTTTCCCGCGTTGCTTTTACAAACGATATTTTTATTCATATTACTAATATTAACAGCGCTTCTAAAAGAAAAATAATCGCTATAAGCCAACATAACGAATTACACTTTTTTATTTTTCCTTTTTTTTCTATTTTTTCGTAGTAAATTAATAGTCTTCCTTATTTTCTAATCTGATCGCAATATTATCTAAAAGTTTAATTTCACACACACTTTTTTTCTTATTAGACGCTAACATATTTTAAGGAGATTATCAAATAAAATGAAAGCTATTGAATTGTCAGCTACATGGGATCCTAAAGCTGAATATAAACTTGGATCGAAAGATATTGAAG
>WJKD01000971.1 GCA_014729315.1 Promethearchaeota archaeon
GTATCAGCTCATTGACGACCATCTTCAAGACTTACTGACAGCGGTTCCCAATCCGTCCTACCGCATGATGGCGCCTCAGGGTGTCGCACTGAATTTTGAGGCGGCTGTAATGTCTGATATCATTGCCTGGTTGCAGTCTGAAGGGAATAATATCATATATATTTACGGTGAAAATGATCCCTGGACTGCCGGCGCCATCGAATCCGTGGGATCGACGAATTCAATCAAAATTGTACAGCACGGTGCAAATCATTCCGTGAAAATCGCTGATCTGGATGACAGCGAGCTGGTGTATTCAATGTTGGAAGAATGGCTCGGTGTGGAATTAAGTACTACTTCGCGACCAACAATGACTCAATCAGAAAAATCAACGCGGCATGAATTGCTTCAGCAAGTTAAGTTATTGGTTAATTAAGAAAAGGAAAGAACATGAGATATCGAATATCAATTTTTCTATTTTTATACCTTTTTTCTGGTTCTCTTCTGGCAAAAAATGAATTCAATTTAATAAAAGAAAATAGCAGTGGTAATGATGAAAGTTTTCAACAATTGGAATCAAGAATCGAGTTGCTCCGGAACTATCTTCATATTCCGGGTTGTACTGCCGGAATTATAAAAAATAAGGAGTTGATTTGGGTAAAGGGATTTGGATATTCTAACATCGAAGAAAAGAAAAAAGCTGCTGACACAACTTGTTATCATTGCGCTTCAATTACGAAATCCTTTGGAGCAGTGACAATACTCAAACTTATTGAAGATGGTACAATTAGCCTTGATGATCTTGTCCTGCCCGGGCTAAATCCGGTTGTTCAGCATTACGGTATTAATCTGGGAAAGGGAGATGTAAGAATCAGGCATCTTTTATCTCATACATCAGATGATCCGCCTGGTACTTATTTCCGTTATGACGGAGATAAATACGCAACACTGACCAAAATTATTATGGATGCTTCCGGAGAATCGTTTGAATTTTTCCTGGAAAATAAAATACTAATACCGGTTAGAATGATTTCCACGATCCCTTGTACTAACCTTAATACCCATCAAGATATCAAACAAAAACTTGCTCAACCTTATAAATTTGATGATCAATCTAATAGCATCCCGGGCAAATATACAACCTCATTTACAACTGCTGCGGGACTTGTTTCTTCAGTTGAGGATTTGGCAAAATTTAGTGCTGCATTGGACGAGAATAAATTACTCAATGCTGCAAGTAAAGCGCAGATGTTCGAGCCAGTTACCTTAAGAACCGGGGGGAAAATTGACTACGGATTGGGCTGGTTTGTTGAAAATGTTTTCGACAAAAAGCTAATTTGGACTTTTGGATACGGTTATTGCAGCTCTGGTTTATTTATTAAAGTACCTGATCTCGATTTGACCTTTATTATTTTGTCGAATTGTGACCGTATTAGCCGCCCATTTGCAATAGGATTACCAAATACTTCGATAATTGATTCACAATTTGCACTTGAATTTTTAAAATTATTTGTTTTTGATAAAATTATTCCGCAAGTCAATTTTCCACACTTCAAAGAGAATATGGCTGCAAAACTAACTCAAAATAAAGATGTAGACATTCGGAAGATTATACAGGCTGAACTGAGATCCTATTGGAATATGAGCAACCTTATTGGTGATGTAAATGTTCGGGATAATATCTTAAATTTGTATGCAGAAATCTTTTTTAATACGCAACAAAATAAAACGAACGAGACAAAGTTAATAACTCAAATTGATTCGGTGGATAAAAAAGAACATTATCAACAAAGTTTCAGCTTAAATGAAGATAAAAACATACATGTTCATGCGGTTGGCGATGGAGGCTATTGCGAATACTTTGGGATGTATGACAAAATTTGGATAGAAAATGCCATTACTCATGAGGAGATATGGCGAATGAAGGCTGACCATTCAGATTTTGCAGGTGGTCATCCCAGAAACAGAATGGTGGATATAAATTTGAAGTTACCAAAAGGAGACTATATTGTGCATTTCGATAACTCAGCTTCACCCTATAATCATTACACAGATAATTGGGAAGCGTTTCCGCCGGATGGTCTATTTTGGGGAATAGCAATTTATGCCATTGGTGATGGACAAAAGTAACTTTATTTTAAACAGGAAAATAATGATAAATAATTTTCAAAATATATCTGAACTCACTCAAATGTCAGGAGGAAATAGATGCGACAATTAATAATTATTCTTATATTAGTTAATTTTAGCTTAATCAGCGGGCAGGATACAGCCATTACAATATTTGATACATACGTAACAGAAGTAAACAACCTGGAAAAGCAACAGAAATACAATGAAGCAATTGAATTGACGTTAAAAATTCAGGATCAATTTCCCGACAGAAAATTCGAATTCATCAAAGAACTCGAATATCTCTACGGAAAAACCAAACAATACGAAAAAAACCTGACACTCTGGGAAAAGGGGCATGAGCAAGGATTTTTCTTTTTACTTCATAACCGGATTAAAAAATTCGAGCCCTACTTACAATTTCTTCAGTTTGATTCACTGGTGCAAAAAGATGCCCAATTACGGGAAGCAGCACAGACGAAGGCGAAAACGATTTATCAGATTGTGAAACCGTCAAATTTCAATCCTGAGAAGAAATATCCGCTCTTGCTCATTCTGCACGGTGGCGGCAGCAATCTGGAAATGGTTATGAAACGCTGGAAACTCTTGCCCTCGTTTAAGAATGATTTTCTGGTGGCGTATTTTCAATCCTATCGCCATTATGACTCGAAAACGTATGGCTGGGTTTCTTCGGATAGCCGAGCACATA
>WJKD01000972.1 GCA_014729315.1 Promethearchaeota archaeon
CTATTAGAGTATCCAAGTCAGTAACTACTTTTTCTTCTTCTGGTTTTTCGACAATTTCTTTTGGTTCTTCTTTCTTTTCTTCAGGAATTTCGGAGACTTTTACGTAGCGACCTTTTCGCGGTCTTGCCTTTTCTTTCTTTTCGAGAGGTGCTTCTAAACGCTTCTTAATCTTTTTAGCGTAGAGTACTGCGATAATAAAAATTAAGACAAGTATTGCAATCATAAGAATAATAAACCAGTCAATTAAATAAAAGGTCCAAGGTCTGTCCACAACATCAATGGTAAAATCATCACCTATTACCACAGTTTCGCCCGATATAAGGTTTTGTGCCGTTACAATCACAATTATGTCTAATTCTCCGTCGACGGATTCGTCCACTTCGATCTCAAGAATAATATCTATTGAATCGCCTGATTGAAATTTTGAAACTTTTATTTCATTAATTTCTATTATTTCCCAGTCCAAGTCGTCTTCTATATCAAAATCTATGCTTAGAATTCTTAAATCTGAGTTTCCTGTATTTCTGATAGTCATCTCAATATTTGCATCGGTATTCCGATAAATAAAAGAATTATCTTCGATATCGGCACTTATTCCTAAAGAGTTGGTCTGTATGACAATGGGAACGGTTATATTTATCGTATTGTTTAGCACTAAACTATCTCCGTCCCACACGAGTCTGAAATCTTGGTTTTCAGAAACTTCAATATTTTTAGTATTGATCGCAAAATTAACAGTTCCGTTTGCGTTGGAATATTGGGGGGTAGTCGCGTTTTTCCACATGTTTCCGTCGAAATATTGGCAATAAACTTTTTTGTTTGCCAGTACTCTGCCGAACTCAGTGCTTAAATCGGCAGAGATATTAAATATTTTGCCCTCAATTATTGTTTCTGGATTAAATTCGACTTGGGTAAATTGACTATCGCTTTTGAGTCCTTTTGAAAAGTTGATCAAATCGTAGGTGCTCACATAGTTTGGATCGTAAACATTCATAATGAAAGAAGATATTTCTGGTAAATACAAACATTCGTCTCTTTCAAATCCTTGTAAAACTTGCCTGTTTCCTTTTTTAGTATTAAGAGATAAGATCTGTCCGTCGTAAACATCATCGGTTTCTGAAATTATTAATGAAATATTTTCTAATTCGTAAGTACCTACATTATTACCTTCTATGAAAACTGTGACTATTGATTTAACGCCCCCTTGTCGAATTGGTGCGTTAAGACCAGTCCAGGTTAACTCATTCGTATCGAATTCGGGAATGTTTAGGTCAACGGAGAACCCATCCGTATCTCCACCCGTGATATCTCCATATTTAGCTAGTAATTTTTCTTGTGAACTTCCATTGGCAATAATCCAATCTTCGTTTGCGACTGAAACCAGTTTTACATGAATTTTTACTTCAAGTCCAAAAAATTTATAGAGATTTTGGATTGATACATCAATCTTGAGATTTTCGTTTGAATTTAAAACGCTTTCGTTTTGTAAATAAGTCAAAATTTTAATTGGATAACTCTTACCTGATTTGGTATAAGTATATATCTCGTTAATTTCTGTATTATTAAAAGAATATGGAGCAAGTCCCTCTTGACCGGTTGTTTCGTTTACAGAAGCAATCAAAATTGTGTAGTTCGATATAACTTCTGGAAAACTCGAGGCTTCAAGAATGTTAACGCCTTGGCTCTCGTAAAAATCTACATCGGTGATCGATATGTTATATGCGTCTATATAAATTGGTATTTTCTGACAGCCAATAAGAGATCCGTTTGACCAGAAAAACCCAAGAGTATATTCTCCAAAAACATCCACATTTGATGTAGAAACATTTAAAATCGTGCTATTGCCAAAATCATAGGTTAACAAAGTATCTGAAATTCTATTTGAAGCATCACTGTATTCTATAGTAGCATCTGGAAACGCAGTTCCATTAGGGTAAAATAATGTAAGGTTTGTATACGCGTTGTTAGTGGATGGAGCAACGTTATAAGGATCTTGCACATCTAACCGCATGGATATATTATCGCCGTACATAAAGCCATTCGTTTTCCAAAGTGTTCCATCGAAATTAATGTAGCTAAACATATTGAATACCGACGGCTGCTCGCTCGTTAAGTTAAGGGAATATATTCCTGAGAACTTTGCTTCTTCCGAAGTATTAACAATGTTGGTTTTATTTATCTCTAGTAATTTCTCGTAGGGATTACTGTACAAAAAGAATTCCCCGTAAGTCTGATCGAGTACTTGAGAACCTTCTGGAGTCGTTAAGTTATATGCTGTGAAATAATCGGGGTATAAATACCAAAATCTTGAAAAATTCCAATAATATTGGAAAATTGGATCGTTTTCCAAATCCAAGCTATAGTTAAACTTCCAGATGGGCAATTCCTCGTAGTTTATGGAATAATAAGTAGTTGCGTTATCGTTTCTGAAGATTTCCGCGTAATAATCAACAGTAAAAGTGAATCCCTTAATGTTAGTCGAATTCCATGTAAGGTTCACGAGGAAATTATAAGATCCGCCATTTTCAATTGGCTCTGAAAAATTATAATTCCATCGGCCAAGACCCCACTTAAGATCTGGACCATCGAGATATCGAATATTTACATTATCTATAAATTCCTCGTTTTCAATTCTTAGAGTTGGCTCATCATTTAATTCAAAATCAGATGGCATATATGCCCTTGTCACATTGAGCTTAAACAAACTAGCATCTAAATATGAAGTACTCGATACTTCTTGAGAACGAACGTTAATGTCTGATACTGCGTTTTCCCAAACAATTCCATTTGTCGATTCTTTCAGTTGATGTTCCGTATTTTCGTTGTCCCCATATTCATTGTCTCCCGGTATCGAAACTAAGCTATATATACCTGGTTCGGTTACATTTGAAGTTATTACAATAAAATAATTATACCGAGTTAAATTGTTAGTATTGTCAATATTAAAATTAAAATATGTATAGCTATCTCCTGTATAATTATTATAATCCAAAATAATAGAATCCAAATAACCATTTTCATAATCAGGTTTTATTTGCACACCTAAGTCCCTTAGATTATTTTGAGTACGATCCATTGAATTATTAGCTTTAAATAAGCTAATGTTTAAGTACCCATATTTGGCAGCGGTAAGATTTAGCGTTCTAATCCATCCATGAAACCCGTTAACGGTTGAATTTTCACCTCGTAAATCAAATTCTAAGGCTAACTGATTTCCATTCCAAATAGGTAATTCTAATACCATAAATGATCTAAAGGTTCCCTCGTAGAGACTTACATTATAATCTGTGCTCGTATCAGTTCGATTGAAGATAAATCTTATTTGGCACACTTCAGTGGACCTATTTATGAACTTTAGATTTTCGTTGACGAATTTGTTTTCAAGCGTATGCTGTCCCAAAGTATGATTAATATTTAGCTGATTGTAAAATGTTTTCCACTCTTGATCTCCATAAAATTCTTTCATCTGAATCGTCAGATTTGCCGTTCTGTTTAACCTAAATCTCAATCGAGAGAATATTCCAATAATATTATCGGGGTCAAAAGGAACATTTTCACCGGGATCGTTAATCCTATATGTGGCATCAGTAAAATTAACGATAATTGTAAAGTTTACTATTCCGTTTTCTGAAGTAACATTCCAATAATTGTTGTTGTTTGCTAAATCACTAATTTCGCCATAAGGATCTTCGATTCCTTCGTGAAATTCAATATCAGAATCTGCTCTATCAAAAACATATTCTTCGAAATACCTAGATGATGGAAATAACGCGTCATCGTCTTCAATTATGAAATCGGTCGTGTAATTATTATTAAAATTAAAATTAAAGTCACCCGAACTGAGATAGAGATCGTCCACTTCGGGTCCTTTAAGATTAAAATAACCGCCTTTATCTTCGGTGGAAGAACTATTTTCGACAAATAATTTTACCGTTTGATTAGTACCTGCTCCTGTAATATCATTTGTCAGATTAAGATTTGAAGTTTCTAAATTTTGGATAAATTCTTCATTTTGTGAATTTGAATTATCTGATAAGGTTAAGGGTAAATCACTATTATTTAACATCGAAACATTAGACAATAAGATTATTGTTGCCAGTAGACTTACAATGAAAATTTTTTTAAATATCTTTTTCCGTTTAATCAAGTAAATGACCAGCTTTAATCCCATTTATTTTATTTATAAAATAATCTACTAAATATTAAAATTTCTAAAATTATAATATTAAAATTTCGCAGAAACTTTTTAGAGTACAACGAAATATATATTTCGATAGTGATTTTTTTGAGCGAAGAATTAATAATATCTGAAATAGAAAAGCATAAGGACGAATATATAGAATTTTTTAGAGAACTAATTAAAACAGAATCTTATAATCCCCCTGGTAACGAGAAGAATGTTGCTGTAAAGATTAAAAAGTTTTTAGATGATGCGGATATTGAGTGTGAATTGTTTGAGGTAAAGGAAAACAGAGCGAATTTAATTGCGTATTTAAATAATAACTTAGAGGGAAAGAATCTTTTGTTTAATGGCCACATGGATGTAGTCCCTCCAGGGGACGAAAATGAATGGAAATACCCGCCTCTATCAGCTACAGTGAAACGTAAGAAATACATTTATGGCCGTGGATCTGCCGACATGAAAGGTGGAACTGCAGCGATGGCTATTGTTTTGAAAATTTTGAAGAGTCTTGATTTAAAACTCTCCGGAAACATCATTTTCAATGCTGTAGCAGATGAGGAAACAGGAGGGAAGTATGGTACTAATTGGTGTTTGGAGAATAAGTTAAAATCTATAAATTGCGATTTCGCAATTGTGGGAGAGGCAACAGATTTGAAACCATTGTCTAAAGCTATATTAGTTGGTGAAAAGGGGCGTGTACAGCTAAAGATCGTAGCAAACGGAGCTGCGTGCCACGCCTCTGCTCCTTTTCTCGGAACCAATGCAATTTACATGATGGGGGAAATAATTCAAAATCTAGACAAACTAGAAGATTTAATCCCCAATGTAGACCCTCCGATCGAATTGAATAAACTCAAAGAATTGGTTGCTGCCTCATTTCCTAATAAGGAAAGCTTTAAGACTATATATAAACAACAACCTCTATTATCAAATACCATAAAAGCACTTACCCAATTTACTAAAAGCATGACCATGATTAATGCAGGTATCAAAGAGAATGTAGTTCCTGATGTATGCGTAGCAAAGATGGATTTTCGACTATTACCAGGTCAAGATGTCGATATGGTCATTGATGGAGTTAAAACTTTAATTACTGATTTAGGTTATAATGTAAAACTTGATGATGAAGAGGAAACTGAGGAAGTATATTTTAAACTCGAAATTGAAGAGGAATCTGAACCTTCCTATTGGAAGGATTGGGAAGATTCGAAGGATTTACAAACCCTTTATTCGATTGTTGAGAAGGTGTATGATAAGAAACCATTTTACTTTTTATTACCCGCATCTGCTGATGCCAATTTCCTCCGTAATACTGGTTATTGTCCTGAAACTGTAATTTTTGGTCCTGGCGTCGCAACGACCGCACATACTTCAGAAGAATATGTAGAAATTCAAGATTTCATCAATACTATTAAAACATATGCATTATTTGCCTACGAGATCTTAAAATAAGGCAAATAAATTCAAACAAAAATCTATATAAACATTTATCTTCTTTATTTTTTTATAACTACATTACAGATAGAGTTAATTTAAAAAATTGCAAGATTTTAAGCTGGAAAACACAGTTATACTTCTAGATGTTTCGAGGTCAATGATTCGAAACGATATAGGATTAAGCCGTTTATTTTTAGCTCTAAAAGCGTCAAAAAAATTTATAAAAGCGAAAATTAATATTGATCCAAGCGATTTAATTTCAATAATATCTTTCGGAAACAGAGTAAATAAAATTTGTCAATTTACTAACGACGAAGAAATCTTAGTCGAATCTTTAGACAATGTGAAGATTTCAGGAAAAGGAAACTTAAACGACGCACTAGTCTATGGAATGCAGATGCTCTCTACGGAAATGAGAAAAATAGGGGGTAAAGTTCATAGAATTTTTATCTTAACAGATAATAAGTTAAATAAAGACGAAGAGAAGTTGTTGAATTTAGCTAATATCGCAAAAGGACTAAACATTTATGTAGATGCTTGTCAGATAGGTAAGACAGTAAATTATTCTAAAAGCATCTTGAAAAGGATTTCTCAATTTACTGGAGGAGACTACGGATTTTTTAACAACCCCGAAGCAACTATAAATTCGGGAAAATCTTTTGCGTCCAAAAAGACAATTATTAAATCCAATGGTTATATCTCGTTCGAAAAAAAAGAAAAAGCAGCACCTTTACTTTCAAAAATCGCATTACCCTTAAGACGTCCAAATTTCATGGAAATAAGATTAATGATGAGAAATGGAAATACTGAACAAAAAAAGTGTGCGATTTGCCATTCTGCCAAAGCTCCTCTCACAGGAGCAGACTTCTTCTCTGAAGGAAGATATTGCCCTTCGTGTGATCGACCCATTCATTTGTCTTGCGCGGCGATGTGGGCGAAAAAGTCTTCTCCAGAAAAAAGGAATATTTTTCGATGTCCATTTTGCTATTTCTTGGTTAAGATACCTCTTTCAGCGGTATCATTAGTATCTAAAAAAAAAGACAATTCAAAAAATAAAATTGAAATTCTCGAAACGATAAATACTACGAAAATGAAGAGAATTCCAGCAGAAGAGATAAATAAAATTAACGCTTCTTGTTCTTATTGCCACAATATTTTCGTAGGAGAATATCAAGTTTTTAAATGTGAGAATTGTGGCTCTTATTATCACGAACCATGTCTACAGAAAGTTTTTAAAGAAATTGGAGCTTGTCGATACTGTGGTTATAAGATCACATCAAAATAGGAAATATTTACTGTTAAATTTAACCATCAATCTTTTTGAGTAATCTTATCAGCAATCTTTTCTTTAAAAATATTTAAGAAACGAACTCTTTTAATTATTAATTATATAATGAGGTTATCTTAATTGTCTTCTGGTCAAGAATGGATTTTAATAATTTTTGTGACCGTGAGCAAGAAAAAGAGTTGATTATCATGACTGAAAATGAACGAGAAAGGTGGGTTGTTACAAGCGCATGGCCTTATGTGAATGCTATCCCGCATTTGGGTAATCTTATAGGAAGTGTGCTATCCGCGGATGTATTTGCTCGCTTTCTTAGATTAAGAGGTGACGAAGTAGTCTTTGTTTCTGGTTCAGATGCTCACGGTACCCCCGTTGCGGTTGCGGCAAGAAGAAATAACATTTCTGCTGAAGAACTGGCAATGAAAAACCATGGTATTATTAAGAATCTATTTAAAAAATGGGACATCTCTTATGATAACTATACTCATACCCATAATCCTACACATATCAATTTTACTCAAGATTTTTACCTTGATGTTCAAAAGAATGGATATGTATCTGAAAAAGAAATAGAAACCCTCTATTGTAAACACGATAACTTATATCTTCCTGATAGATTCGTTGAGGGTGAATGTCCCCATTGTAAAGATGAAAAAGCTCGTGGTGATCAGTGTGATAATTGTCAAAAACTGTTAACTCCTTTAGAATTAATAAATCCAAAGTGCGCTATCTGTGGAAATACTCCTGAAATAAAAACTACTAAGCATTGGTATATGGATTTTCCAAAGCTTCAGCATAAGCTTAAAGAACTTATCGAAAATAATAAGATTATTCCTCAAAACGCTCGCACTATGTGTTTAAACAGTATTAAAGAGGGAATACCCGAGCGTGCAATTACGCGGGACTTAGAATGGGGAATTCCCGCACCTTTTGAGAGCGCTGAAAATAAGAGTATTTACGTTTGGTTTGAAGCAGTGTTAGGCTATGTTTCCGCTGTAAAAGAATGGGCTGAAAAGATTAAAAAAGAGCCCAAAAAATTTGATTATTTTTGGAAGGATAAAGATACAAAAACAGTATATTTCATCGGAAAAGATAACATTATTTTCCACTTAATCGTATTTCCTGGATTGCTAATGGCCTATAATGAGGATAAATCTCAAGACCAAAAATTGGTACTTCCCTATAATGTATCTTCCACGGAATTTTTAATGTACGAAAATGATAAATTTTCCAAGTCAAGAGGCGTTGGTATCTGGATCGACGACGCTTTAAAACTGGCTCCTTTAGATTATTGGAGATTTAATTTAGTTTACAATAGACCAGAAA
>WJKD01000973.1 GCA_014729315.1 Promethearchaeota archaeon
GTTGCTCGGGAATCAATCGTTCTTCTTAAAAACCAAAACAAAATTCTCCCATTAAAAAAAAATTTAAATTCTATTGCCGTAATAGGTCCAAACTCGGACACTTTAGATTCTTTAATCGGTGAATACTACGGAACGCCTTCAACTTATGTTACACCATTACAAGGAATAAGAAATAAAGTGGCACCTAATACAAAAATTTTTTATTCTAAAGGATGTGATCACCTCGGGGATTCTAAAGAAGAGTTTAAAAATGCGAAAACTCTGGCAGAAAGATCAGACATTGTAATAATGTTCATGGGTCTAACGGGACAAATAGAGGGAGAGGAGGGATATGTTACTGGACCACTTGTGGGCGATAGAAAAGAACTCTCATTACCTAAAATTCAACAAGAACTACTTAGACATATTTTTCAAACGGGAAAACCGATAATTTTAGTTCTTTTAAGCGGTGGATGCCTATCAGTGCCTTTTTCTAAAGAGAATGTACCCGCTATCCTTCAAGCGTGGTACCCAGGAGAAGAAGGTGGAAGTGCTATTGCGGATGTAATTTTTGGAGACTTTAATCCTTCTGGAAAATTGCCCATAACATTTTATAATTCAGTTGATCAATTGCCCGATTTCAAGGATTATAAAATGCTTAATAGAACCTATCGATATTTAAATGAAAATCCTTTGTTTCCTTTCGGTTTTGGATTAAGTTATACGTCTTTTGAATATAGCGATTTTAAAATATCTCCATTGGAATTATCTAAAGAGGATGAGATCCAAATCAGCGTAGATGTTCTGAATATTGGTAAGCAACCTGGTCAAGAAATCGTCCAGTTATATCTTAAAAAATTAGAATCGAAAAATCGTATACCACTCATTGAACTAAAAGGATTCAAAAAAATCTATTTGAAAAGAGGAGAAATGAAAAAAGTGTCCTTTATGCTTACTTCAGATCAATATTCTATTGTTAACGAAGAAGGAAATCGTATTATAGAATCAGGGATATATCGCATATTTATTGGAGGATGCCAACCTGACACTCCATTCTCAAAGTGTTTAAAAAAAAGTTTTGAAATAACTTTCAATAAAAACCTGTGATTTATTCTAGAAGTATTAGTTTTTCTTATTTATTCCTTGAATAAATCTATAATGTGAAGACTTAAGGAAATAAGACTTGATTAAGCCTAAATCCTCCCATTACAGAAATTATCATTCCGAAAATTATTGATCCTAAAAAGAGATAAAATGCGAATCTTGAAATATTAATGTGAAGCGTTCTTCCCTTTTCTGTTCGATGAAGTTTTGGATGTCCTAATATACCGCCACTCACTAATACAATCATAGTAATGAGACTAACCATTCCGTGTATCGAATAGAAAACTGCGCCTCTTTCGATAAATGTGGCTATAATCCAATATAAAAATGAGATCATACTAAATGCAACGAATAACAACGAGAAAATTATATGAAATCGAAGATTGATAAAATTAGGTAGTTTCTTAAACTCCGTTTTTTGAGGCATGAATTTATAGCCAGAGATAAGAGATAATCCTCCAAAGATAAAAGTTAACGCAAACAAATACGCGTGAGTAATCCAATTAGAAAAGTTTGTCCTCATAGCGTTGTCACTCCAACCCCGTTCCTCCCAATATCCGACATAATCATAGTTCACTATCTTTATCTCCACAATCCATTTAACCCATTTGTAACCGTAATGGTCGGGAGTAACCAACCTTACTGGGAATCCTTGTTCCTTAGGAAGTCTCTTTCCATTCATTTTAAATGCAAGTAAAATATTGTCGGCTTCTGCTTCTTCTAAATTTAGCGAATCTGAGTAATAGTCTTCGGCGATAAATACTACATCGTACGCCCCGTTCTTTACATCCGCCATATCCAAAATTTCAATTAATGGAATTCCTTCCCATTCCGCAGTGCCGTAGGGTCCCTCTACACATTCTAATGTAGCGACCTCTTTTTTAGAATCCAAATCGGTGAAGTTATCATAATTAAAAGATATTTTATTGTGAATTTTCCCTGAAATTTGTAATGTCCAATCGTCTTGATCAATATTAGGTACTCTTCCTTTTTGAAGTTCGAAAAATTGATCGTTTGGAGTAATAAAGATCCTTGAGAGATGAATTATACCGACTAAAAGAAGCGGAATAGTAAGAAGAAATATAAAACCTACGAATTTCAAGTTTGATTTTCTCATATCCGTGAAATATTTTCAATTTTAATAAATTGGAACAAGTAAAAGAATTAAAAAGTCCCTCTTATAAATTAAAGCTACATTGATTAGAAATAAGAAAAAGATTTCAAATCAATTTGAATTAATAAATAAAATATATTTCAATTAAGTTTTTTGATTCTACTTTAGTGCAATCAAGTTATGAATAAAAATGTTTTAAAGATTTGAACCGATGGATTTAATAAATCTATTCTTAATATCGATCACAGAGTAAGGAATTAGTGGCATCTTTGTATAATGATCTGAGACGATAAGGTGAAAAAAGAAAGGACCTTCATTTTCTAAAGCGTAAGTTAAATTCCTTTCTAATTCCTTTTTCTCAGAGATTACCATCATTTTTGATTTTGGAAACCCATGAGCATGAGCAACGCTGCTTAAATTAGTACCATTTGAAGCATAAGTTTTAGTGTTACCAGTTGATCCCCATACTCCGTTATCCAAGAGAAATAATATTAAATTTTTTGGTCTTTTTGTTCCTACTATCGATAAAGAACCAGAATTCATCAAAAGACCGCCGTCTCCTTCAAAGCAGACGATCTTTTGGTCCATACCTTCAGATGCTAGAGCTAAGCCCAAAGCTAGTGTATAAGAATGACCAAGACAAGAGGTTAAATAAAAATTTCTTTCTCTGTCCTTAAGATGATAGACTTCTCTACTTGGATGTCCTAAATTTGCCACTACAAGTTCCTTAGTTAATTTTTTCATAACGATAGAGATAGCTTCGTATCTACTCATTGAAGTTTTTAGTCTGTCGCCAGAAATATTGATTTTATTTAGTTTTCTGTAGGACGTGTCATTATTTTCTATTCTTTTGGGAGCCTTTTCGTAGTTTGGTTTGACTAATATAGCTACATTTAGGCCTTTTTCGTATGATCTTAAAATTGTTCGAAATTCTTCGAGGTCAGATTTATTGTTTACATAACAGTATTTGAAACCACATAGTTCTAGGATATGTTCAGTTTTGGAGCCGACTGGTTTTTGTGCCTCAATTTTTTCTTCTTTTCTCCCCCGGTGACTAATAATCAATAAATTTGGGATATTATATGAACCTTCAAGTTTACTGTTTAAGGAAAGCATTTGTGTGACCATGTTTCCGAGCCCTTGGTTCTGAATTACCATTGCTGTTTTTCTCCCCCCCAAGGTGGCTCCAGCGTTTATAGAAACTCCACTCTCCTCTCTAACTAATGGAATATGAATTAATGATTTTGAATCTTCCCGAATTGTGTTTCCATCAAAATCTTCTAATTGTTGAATGAAATCAATGTTATGTGAGCATGGAAGTGTCGAGTAAAAATCAATTCCATGTTCATTACATAATTTAAATATTTCTCTGTAAATCCCCATAAAAAATTCTAAAAGTCTAGTTTTGTTTAAAAAAATAGTGGAAATTATCTAAATTTTTCGGTTCTCGCCCCAAATTTCTTCCGAATTTGTTAAAAAACCATCAGCATCAAATTCAAGTTGCTCCTCATTTTTCATAAAATTTAATATTTCGGTTTTTTCGACTTCCTTAAAGAGAGCTTCGGAAACTATCAATTTCTCTAATTCCAATGTGTTTTTAATCCATACTAATTTAAATGTCGATAAATTATCTTTTCCGAAGAGATCGAACACATTTTCCAAGACTTTCATATCATTCTTAAAAAAAATTGGAATTTTTGGAGAATCAGTTCGGTAAGCAGTAAGGGCATTTAAATAAGTTTGCGTAAAATCAATTTTATCCACTAATCTTTTAGTAGTGAAATCTGCTAACCCGATACCTTGCGCATTCCCATGTGTTTCTTTGCTCAAATCGCGTACGAAAAGCCATTGAACCCTCGTTTTAGATCCTGGTTTCCTTCCTGTTACCATAGTATCCATTCCAGTTCCAAAAATATTTTTACCCATCTCGTCTACAATAAGTAAGTCAATGTCGTTAAACGGAAGTTTTTCAGTTAAATTTTTATATCTCTTAAGTAGTTTTGGTTCTTTTGTAGAAAATTCTGCCGGAGATAATATATGTATTTCTGAAATTTCGTTGTGATTATTTTGAATCAAACCTATTCCACATAATATTGGGAGCTTTTTAATAATTATTTTCATTAAAGAATCTACTACTTTTCGCCAAGAATGACGATCGATTAACCTATGATAATTTTTCGCTCCTTTATGCTTTCCAAGTCCAACAACACACATTTTACTGAGGCCGCTTTCGACCTCTCCAATAAATTTAGAATGGTTTTTTATTCTGTTAATAAGGATTATTTTATCTGCTGAAGCAGCAAATTTATCCACGTATATAGGCGAACCAAATTCGTTTTTCGCTATTTCAGTAACTTCCATGCTGGCTTTAATAGGACATCCTATGCGTTCTTCAGTTATTCCATACTCTTGAAGGATCCTGATCTGCCCTTGGGCAGTAGCTCCACCATGACTACCCATTGCGGGAAAAACAAAAGGAAGCCCGCCTGATTTTTTTATATATTTTACTAAAACTTTTAGTATTATGTCTTGGTCTTTAATTCCCCGTGAACTTCCTGTAATCGCAACTGTGTCTTTTGGATTAATAAAGGCTTTTAAATTAAATTTCTCCAGCTTCTTTTTTATTATTGGTTCTATTTGATTAATTGAAGATAATTTGATTTCTTGGCGAACACACCGGATTTTCGGAAACATTTTTGTCTCGTGGTTCTATTCTTTTTTTTTAATTAAAAGTTAATCGATTTCTTATTAACTTAGAATATATTTGAAATTCCTAATTCTTTAAGTTTTTTATCTTTAGGAATACCATTGAGATTCCATTCCATTAAAGAGTAGTAATCATCAAGTAGCGCGTTAAGGTCTACGGTTTGGCCTTTACTGGCTCCTTTAGGCATCGGTTCCTCCAAGAATCTTTTTGGTAAAATGTCATTCTTTCGGGTAAATCCGATCTGTACGTTATAAAGTCTTTCTAAATTGATGATTCTCTCGGCGACTTCGTTAAGATCATTAATTCCAAAATCTAAACCCGTCACAGCAGAAAAAGCATTAGCTTGATCCTCAAGAGAGATACCTGCTCTCATGGTAGAACATAAACCGATGGAGTCCACCAATGCCATACTAAACTGATGTGTCTTTTCCAATTGTCCCTTTCCTTCTATTTCAAAACGATTTCCCGCCGCAAGTTCCATCCCAAAAGTAGTAGCGTACATATGATGTGCTCCTTTTGGAGAGGTCGCGTAGGTTAATGCCATAGCTTTTGCTCCTCTCGGATCGTATACCGGAAATGATTGCCCTTTCGAATGTACTGCTAAATCTTCTATACATAAATTTTTTGCCGCTTTAGCAACTCCTCGTGCTAAGACATTTCCGATTCCTTCTCTTTTTCCGATTTTTTCTAAAACTTGAAGTAAAGCTTTATCGTTACCGAATGTAAGTTCAATTCCATCAGTGTCAGCTTTATTAATCCTCCCTTTTTCGTATGCTTCCATAAGCATCGAAACGCAAGCACCCGCATTAATTGTGTCAAATCCGTAGGTGTCGCATATTTCTGCAGCTTTCATTATCGTTTCCCATCTGCTTATGCCACAGTTAGAACCGAGCATCCCTACTGTTTCGAATTCAGGTCCTTCCATTTGTATTTTTTCGTTCTCAATAGATGTTGTGTAAGTCCATTTGCCACAAGCTATTGGGCACCCAAAACATGAGCTATCGCCGGATATGATCTTATCACGCATTTCTTTTCCTTCAAGCTTGTATCCTTCTTCAAAATAGCCTTCAGAATAATTTCGTGTAACCCAAAAGCCTGCGTTGTTTATCCTTTCAACGAGTTCCATCGTACCATACTGTCTTCGTATTTCACCTGCTGAAGAATCCCTAAGACTTTGAATCAGTTTTTTACTTAACTTGATAACCTCGCTTTTATCTGAAACAATTACATCTTTAGAACCGCTAATAGCAATTCCCTTAAGCATTTTTGATCCCATGACTGCACCTGAGCCTCCTCGACCAAATTCTCGATATAATCCAGCAGTAATACACGCGTAATTTACTAATCTTTCCCCTGCTGGACCGATGACAGCTATTTGTATGGTTTTATCATCTCCCAACTCTTTTCGGATCATCGCTTCGCTCTTAGGAATCAATTCGCCCCATATATGTTTAGCGGATCTTAATTCTATTTCGGTGTTATTTATCCATAGATAAAGGGGCTCCTCCGCTTTCCCTTCGACGATTAAGCCATCATATCCTGAAAATTTTAGTTCGGGACCAAAATGACCTCCACAAAGAGCATAAGAATAGCTATTTGTTAACGGTGATTTGAATGTAACACAGATCTTATTATTACCAGGAATCATTGTTCCAGACAAGGGACCGTTCATGAAGACGAGCTTATTTTCGGCACTAAGAGGATCTGTTGAGGGTGGAACCTCTGTTGCAAGAAAATACGCTCCCAAACCTCGTCCACCTAAATATTTCTTCCATACATCTAAACCAATTTCTTCCGAGCTGATTTCTTTAGTAGTGAGATTTACTCTTAGAACTTTTCCAACCATTCCATATAGCTTATCCACTCTTATCAACTCCATCCTTTATCCATTGAGCTTCCTCTTCCACATAAATTGATCTACGAATATTTGCAGCTTTTTCAATCTCTAAAAATTGAACAGCATTTTCTGGGCAAATGTCCACGCACGCTGGTTCTCCACCACATAAATTACAAATAAGTACTAATTTTTCTGATGGATGCATCGTGGGGGCGGCGTAAGGACATTTTTCAATACACATTCGGCAACCTACACATTTTTCTTCATCAACCAATATGGCATGAGTACTAGGGTCCCTCGAAAGCGCTTCAAACTTACATGCCTTAATACAAGGGGCGTCTATGCATTGATGACAATAGGTTGCTATGTCCAATTGAGACTCGTGATCTCGAATAATGCGAATTCGGGCTTTAGTAGGGTTAGTGACTCCAAAATGAGTCATACTACATGCTTGTTCGCATAATCTGCATCCTACGCATTTTTTGGGCTCGAAAACTAATACTTTTCTACTCATCTTTATCGATCTTTTTTTACTATAAAATTTTGAATTGAGATTAAAAAAATATTCTGATTTGAATATATTATTATAAAACGGAATTTGTCCTAAAGACTACCCAATTTAGTCTCGTCCCAAGCATTTTGAAAAATTTTTAAACCTTTATCGGTAAATGGATGTTCAAAACTATCTTTATACACTTGAAATCCCGCAGTAACTATATCAGCTCCCATTACCGCAGCGTCGGCAATTTGCTTACCATTTCTAACTGCGGCAACGATGATTTCAGTATTCATATCGTAATTGTTATAAATAGTCACGATATCAGCAATTAAAGCGGTACAATCCACTCCGGACGCTTCTTGCCATCCAATAAAGGGAGAACAGTAACTCGCGCCCAACCTCCCAACCTGTAAGGCTTGTGAGACAGTAAACACGAGTGTGACGTTAACTTTTACCTCTTCCTCCGTTAGCCTTTTAGTCGCGATTAATCCGCGCTCGTTGCATGGAATCTTAATAACAAAATTATCTGATAAAGCAGCGATTTTTTTAGCTTCCTCAACCATTTCTTCTGCAGTGTTTAGATGAGGATCAACTTCAACTGAAATCGGAAAATCTAATCCTTTAAATTCTTCGGCGAATTCTTTTACGACAGTGAAGAAGGGTTTTCCCGAAGTTTTCACATGTTTCGGATTGGAGGTTACTCCATCAATTTTCCAATTTTTTAGGGCGTATTTAATTTCGTCAATTTTTGCTGAATCTAAAAAATATTTCATAACCGTATTCTCTTTCCTTCTGTTAATAATTGAATTTTACTTTATTATTTAGGAAATTCATTCTTCAAATTTTTAGTTTTCTCTTTTCAGACATAAGACATGTTTAAAATTTGGTCTCAAAATTATTTATAAAGAATTCTAAATTCATCTTTCTTAGTCAACGAAACTATAAGAGATATATTTTGTAAAAAATAGAGTCCTCATAGCTCTTCGTAGACTGAGAGTAAAACAGTATATTAATATATAACTCTTATTTTCTTTTCTTATAATTCTTATTTTTATTTAAGGAAATCTTATCATAATTTAATTGATTTTCGTTAATTATTGCAGAATATAAGAAATAAGTTGGCAATTTTTTGATATTATGAGAATTATAGATGCCCATGCTCACATTCTAGATACTCCAAATTATATTGAGAATTTAATTAATGCTATGAACGAAAATGGGATAGAAAGAGCCTGCATAAGCGGTTTGGGTAAAATATTTAATTGCGTTGATAATAACTATATTAAGAAGATAATTAATACTCACCCAAATCGTTTTTATGGCTCGTATTTTATTCGCCCGGGAATGAGTTCGCCTTTAGAAATTAAACAAGCTTACGAAGATGGATTCAAAATGCTAAAAATCACAATTCCTACTAAACCATATAATCATCGATCTTTTAACTCCCTATGGGAAATTGCACAAGAGCTTCGGATGCCCGTTTTATTTCATACGGGAGTTGTCACCTTACCAAAAACGATTCCAGAAGAGAATGTATCTTCGTGGAATATGCACCCCATGCGTCTTGAACCTATAGCTAATAAATTTCCCGATCTTTATGTTATAATCGCTCATTTAGGTATTCATTGGAATGAGGATGCTGCGGAATTGCTTCGAATGAAATCAAATATATTTGCTGATCTGACGGGAGAGCCTGATGGGTGGCGTGCGCGAGCTGATAAGACTGGGATGAGAAAATGGCTTTGGTGGGATGGCGCATTCAAGAAAATTGTATTCGGAACCGATGTGGAATATTCAAAAATTCAAGAAATTTTAAACCAAGATATAATCCGCTTAAAGAATTTGAATATAGATCAAGATACAAGAGAACTAATTTTCTACAAAAATATATTACGATTACTTGGAGAGAAATAAAAAATGACGGAAAGACATACTGAAGTTAGAAATTTAATGAAAATGAGTCCAGAAGAAGTTATAGAGAAAGCAGGAGACAATTTAATAGTAAAGGACAATTTAGAAGACCTTTACGTAGAATTCGCTAGAGAAATTTACAAGGAAATCCGAGGAGATTATAAAGATAGCGATTCCTCCAGGATAATTCTACCGGTTGGACCCGTTGAACAATATGATTTTCTATTTGAAATGCTCAAAACTAATAAAATCTCTCTGAATAATTGTATGGTTTTTTTTATGGACGAGTATTGTAATGAGAACGGAAAAGCTCTGGGTATTCAGCATCCTCTAAGTTTTAAAAGAATTGCCACCTCCAAATTTATAAATCCTCTTAAAGAATTTGGTCTCAAGGATGATCAAGTTATATTTCCTAACGAGGTAAATATCGGGCAAATAGATAGCAAAATAGAGAGGATGGGAGGCATTGACACAACTTTTGGAGGCATAGGCATTCACGGTCATGTGGCTTTTAATGAACCCGAGAAAGGTGTAGCTCAAAAGGGATCAAGAAGAGTAACATTGAATAATTATACAATAACAATAAATGCTATACGTTCTAATATAGGCGGAAACTTAGAAAACTTTCCAAAAGAAGCTTTCACACTGGGATTGAATACTATTTTAGCTTCGAGAAGAATTGTGTTATGCTGTAGGAGTGATATTTTAGATTGGGCTTCAACTATTCTTAGGATAGCATTGTTTGGAAATCCCGGAGATGACTATCCAGCGACATACGTTCAAAAACATCCTAATTATCTGATTTTGACTGATAAAAACACTCTTAAAACGCCTAAAAATATTATATGAGGTTATTCCACTGAAGGAGATAAAAGGAAAAGTAACCGCTATTTTGATTGGTGCAGGTGCTCGGGGATGGCACACATATGGGAAATGGGGGTTAAAAAATAAGGATAAAATAATTTTCCTCGCTGTTGCTGAACCTCGAAAAGCTCGTAGAGAAGGATTCGCAAAAGACTGGGATATCCCAAAGGAGTTTCAATTTGATAGCTGGGAAAAATTACTCGATGCTAAAATTGGGAAAATCGCTGATGCGTGTTTGATTTGCACGCAAGATAAGGGTCATAAGAAACCCGCTATAAAAGCGTTGGACTTGGGGTATCACGTGCTCTTGGAAAAACCAATGGCAACAACCGAATCGGATTGTAAAAAACTGGTAGGTGCCGCAGAAGAGGCAGGAAAACAGCTCCGAATCTGCCATATTGCTCGCTACACTACCATGTTTACAAAGATTAAGCAAGCAATAAAAGAAGGATTGGTCGGCAAAATTATAAACATTAATCACTCTGAAAACGTAGCTTATTGGCATTTTCCCCACGGTTATGTGCGAGGGACTTGGCGACGAAGCGACATGTCAAGTCCTGTTATATTAGCTAAAACCTGTCATGACTTAGACCTCCTTTATTGGTTAGTTGAATCACCAGCAGAATATATTCAATCTTTCGGCGAGCTAAGCTTTTATAAGACTGAAAACGCTCCTGAGGGTGCACCTGAAAGATGCACTGACGGGTGCCCAGTAGCTGAAAAATGTCCTTGGTTTGCTCCTCGATTATATGTTAGCGCTATTCCTATACTCAGAATTACTCAAACATCAAAAAAAAGATTAATAAGATTAGCGGGAAAATTATTATTGAATCACCGTAAACTAGTGAAGGTATTAAGCTATATCGTTCCTCCATTGAAGAGATTTTTGAATTGGCAATATTGGCCCGCAACAGTTATCACGGATGACTTATCCTACGAAGGTAAAATGAAAGCTTTGAAAGAAGGACCGTGGGGAAGGTGTGTTTTTCATTGCGACAACGATGTTCCCGACCATCAAACCGTTAATATTCAATTTAAGAACGGAACAACTGCGACTATGACTATGCATGGACATTCTTATTTGGATGGAAGGTGGATACGAATCTCTGGTTCAAAAGGTTCGTTATTGGGACAATTTACGTATGGTGGAGAAAAATTGGTATATTACGATCACCTAAAGGTTAAAGAAAAAATACTATGGGAACACGATATTACTTTTGGAGCTCATAGCGATGGAGACGATGGTTTGATGGAGTCTTTTGTTAATTCATTGCTTTATCCAGATCAAGAAAAACAAGCGTTAACATCTGCTCGAGCATCTTTAGAAAGCCATCTTATGGGATTCGCCGCTGAAAAAGCAAGACTAGAAAAAACAATTGTAAAGATGTCGGAAATTCGATCTTTATAAAATTGATCAATGAATAAAACTCTTTGAGTAATAACGGTCGTTTTATGTTAATTCTTTATTTCAATAGCTCGTAGAGTGATTTGACCTTAAGAAGCTCACCATAATCATATTTTGATAAATCATCTCCGGGATTTACTGGTATGACTTTTCCTAAAGTAATCTCCCTGCTTTCTTCCGGTCTTAAAGCAAAAAAATTGTCCGAAGCTACAAAATCAATTAAATCAGAAACAATGAAAACATATAGAGCGATATTCTCACTCTTAACGATTACTTTCAGATTATTGTTTTTAATAGAGACTTGGCTAATATTTTTCAGTTTAATACTTAAGTTTGGATCTAAGAATTGATACTTTTTCGGTGCTTTTAGTAGTCTGAAGTCGCGAAAAGGTGCTTTATTAGGATTTTCTAACTCAATCATAGAATAAAATACTATAAGATTCGATATTTTTCCATTAAGTGGACCAATCCGAGATTGATCAATGCTATTAATTAAAACTGACGAACAAGATTCAATTTTCGAGGTACTAGATCCATTTATCAGGAGATTTCCATCTAAAGTATAAATATTCCATTTTAACCTTATTTTTTCATTGTATCTAAAATCGTTAGTAATCCAAAATTCAATTTTCTCTCCTTTTTGAACAACACTTGGATATAATGGTGAATAAAAC
Source organism: Promethearchaeota archaeon (assembly GCA_014729315.1). The sequence continues at coordinate 12,095 of WJKD01000973.1, forward strand.
CTTTTAGCAAAATAATGTAGAGCCTTCCAGCGGAGAAAATAATCTAAAGACGACCAGCTTACAACTGGCCAGCAGTCGTTAAGTTGCCAATAAAGAGTCCCCATACAACGATAACTATTTCGATTCCGGCGCCAGTGTTCTACTCCAAATTGAATTGCTTCTGCCTGTGTGATTTGAGAAAGGATCACCTTATCTTCAAAATTTTTAGGGATAGTAAAGCGTCTTTTCATATATCTCAGAATTTTTCTATTGCCATCGCTATTCTTCTGATGATTTTCCATAATTTCAGATTCGAAATCATAATGTTCAGAGGGACAGAAGGAAGAGATTGTTTTAATAGACGGAAACGATTCGAAACCAAATTCTGACATAAATCGGGAATTAAAGCTCTGATACGATTTAAACGATTTCCCTCCGTGCCAAACTGACCAATAATGAGAATCTCCTATGTCGGGTGAGTTCGAGTTGATTTTTCCCATTTTAAGTTCTACATAGCCATTTGATGGTGAGCTCACCCAATAATCTCTTTCTGGGTCGTATTTTGTAATTATCTGAGGAAGACATTTTTCAAATAATTCATTATATCCTTTTCTGAATTCGTTTTCCATTTCTTCATCTTTGATGTCAGAATCCGCTATTAAGGCATTCCATAGGTATTCAATCTCGTTATTTCCACACCATAAAGTTAAACTTGGATGGGAACGGAGTCTTATTATATTTTGAATTGCTTCTTTTTCAACTTTTTCAAGAAATTTATTGTCAATTGGATAGATATGACAAGCAAAAGGAAAATCCTGCCACACAAGGATACCCAATCTGTCGCATATATCGTAAAATTCATCATCTTCGTAAATACCACCTCCCCACACCCGAATCATGTTCATATTAGCCTGTTGAGCTCTTTTTAAATTTTTAAAATAAAGATCATTCTTTTTTCCTCTGGGTATAAAACTATCGATGGGAATCCAATTAGCGCCTTTTGCAAATACTGGTATCCCATTCAATGAAAAATAAAAAGTCTCGCCCCAATCGTCTTTTTCTTGAACGAGTTTTATTTCTCTCAAACCAATTTTTCCAATATATTCCTCTATTAATTCATATTCACTGAATACACCAATTTTTAAATCATATAAATTAGGTAATCCCAGATCGTGAGTCCACCAAAGCTGAGGTTTTTTAATGTCAAACTTGACAGAATTATCTTTGGACTTTATTAAAATTTGTTTGAAGATATTTTTTCCATCGGGAGAAACAATCTCTACCTTTAGGGTGTAATTCAAAGCTTTTATATTTGTTAGGTCTGTTTTTAAGAGAATCTCTATGATCAAATCAACAGTTTGGACTTTAGCTTCTGAAAATTGTTTTAGATCTTTTACTTTAAACGATTTCAGATTATACTTAAATTTTTGTTTAAGATATACACTTTCGATTTTTATGTGATTACTCCCTTCTAGTTCTACTGGTTGCCAGATTCCGATGTCTGGTAACTTCGGACCCCAGTCCCAACCGAACGAATATTGAGCTTTTCTTAAGTAAGGAATTCCTGGGAGCGCTTCCATGGGCGAAACTAGTTTTAACCCATTTCGCTCTATTTCTTCTCTCGCAATCTTCGTTGGACTATCAAATACTAACCTCAATTCGTTATCTTTCGCTTTTAAAATATTTTTTATGTCAAACTCGTAGGTTAGGAACATGTCTTCAGCATATCCTAAATATTGCCCGTTCAAAAAGATTTTCGCAAAAGTATCCAAACCACGAAATCTGAGTAAAATAGTTGAATATTCTAAAAAATCTTTTCCAAGATCGAATTTTTTTTCATATATCCAATCAGACTCGTAAACCCACTTACAATTATGCTCGTTTAAACCGTAAAAAGGATTATCGATAATTTTATTTCGAATTAAAACTTCAAAAATAGTTGCGGGAACTTCGCTTGTGACTTTAATTGGTTTATCTATATGGCTAATTATCCAATTATCGTTTAAATCGAGTAATTCAACCTTTTCCATTTTGAAAAATTCTCTAATTTCTCGTTATATCTTTTTTAAATTACCACAAATAAAGATTCGCTTTAATACTTTAAAAAAATTAATTTTTTTGAAAAACAGAGTGCTTTTATTTTTCAGATTTAGCGGAGTTTAATTGTTATTCAATAAATTTGGAGGGACTTTAAAAACAAAAACTAATAATAATAGATTGGATTTTGTATGGTTTAATTATAGAGATTGAAAATCCTTTCTTATAAATGTATTAAAAGTAGGGTATTCATAATAATTTAAACCAAAGACAAGTTATCAATGGTGTAAAAAAATGAGTATAAAATTTGAGATTTTAGACCTTCTTGCTGACTTTAAACTAAAAGATAAGGACATCCATAATCTTTCTCAACTTTTTAAATTTACGCAGTATTTATACGATAACGAGGAAAATTTAACAAAAACGTTAAACCTAGTCAAAAA
>WJKD01000974.1 GCA_014729315.1 Promethearchaeota archaeon
ATGAATGAAACCGAAAAAGGTAAAACCAGATATCCTAAGAAGATAATCGCCTCTTTTCAGCTTGGATCTTTGATTTCGTTAATGTTGAATCAAGTTTTCACTCAACAAATTCAATATTATTACCAAACTGAAGTAGGATTAGACATAACCCTCTTTACGATTGCGATGGTGCTTTATACTATTTTTAATATGTTTAACGATCCAATTTTAGGTTATCTTTGCGATAAATCTAGGCGACTTACGAAAAGATGGGGCAAGCGCTTCCCTTTCATAGTAATGGGTGCTATTCCTTGGTGCTTCATGGTAATCTTTATTTTTTCTGCGCCCTCGATTGCTGAAGTCGGTCAATTCGGAGTATTTGTATGGCTTCTAATTTTCATATGCATATATGATGGATTTTTTTCACTTTTCGACATCAATCGAGTAGCACTTTTGCCAGATAAGTTCCGAGAAGAAAAAGAGCGTAAATTATCTGGTATGTTTCAAACTATCTTAGAAACCCTCGGTATTATGTTAGGTATTGTAGTTCCTATTCTGATACTTGAATTTGTTTCAGGTGGGGTTGGTTGGACGTTACAAGCAGTAATTATGGCTAGTATCACCTTCGTTTTTATCTTATTAATGATTCCGGGAATCAAAGAACCTCCAGATCTTAAAGAACGGCGATCAAAATTAGATGTGGATGCAGTTAATTTTTTTCACGGAATGAAGCAAGCATTAAGAGATAAAAACTTCATAGGCTATTTGAGCCTATATGTTGCATATTCTACTACCATGGGTTTGATGATTGCGTCTATACCGTTTATAGTTGACGATATATTAGAACTTTCTAAGATAGGTGAAATTGTAATTATCGCTTATATCATAGCAGTTCCGATAACGGCTCCATTCTGGTATAAATTATCTTATAAAATAGGAATAAAGAAAGTGACTCTCATTGGGGGAGTAGTTTTAGCTTCGATGGGACTACCTATTCTGTTTATGCCCAGCGGACCGGAAGGTTTGACTTGGATTATTTTAATCTTATTCACGGCAGGCTTGGTGGATGGAGCAATCATTACAATGACAATGCCTATCTTTTCAAGCGTTGTGGATGACGCAACGATTCGTACGGGTTCTAGAAAGGAGGGATTATACAATGGCGTATTTTTATTCTTTCAAAGAGTCGGCATTGCTATTCGTTCAATCGTCTTTTGGATAGTTCAGATTGGGTTTGGATATAATCCTGGAGGTCCTAATTCCGAATTGGGGCTTTTCGGATTGCGTCTCCAAGTTGCTCTGTTTCCTATGATTATAATGATTACGGGTGTTTCGTTATTTTGGATGCTTTACAGTTTGACATCTGAAAAACTCGAAGAAAACGCTATAAAATTGAAAGAGCTTGATCTTTAGACCTAAAAATTTTTATTTTACTAGTTCAATTGTTATATAGATTGAACTTAATCATTCTTTTTTTCTTTTTTTATCGATTTTGATTAAAATACCTTTAGAATTTGATTAAAAAGCTTCAATTTACTCTAAGATTTATTCTAGTTTCCGAATAAACCGATAGTTTATATTAACAAACTAAAATTATATATTAAAACAATATATAATAAAATTATCATGGAACTTTTCAATTTAATTCTATTCGTCTGGAAATCATTCGCTTATTTACTGTCTATTCCCTTAATGATTTACATGTTCAAAAAATACCGTCATTGGAGTCATTTAGGGATAGGTGGTGCGAGCTTACTATTATGGTTTTCTTCAATTATTGCGTTCTTAATTGAATTTACTACGAATATAAATCATATCCGTGTGGGATGGATGTACGCCAATATCTTCTTATATCTTGCAATTTGGCTCATCATTTTGTCTCTGATCATTGCGCAATTTGATAAACTCACATCGCTTTCTCACATAGTGACTATTGTAGTAGGAATTTTGATAGGATTGATTACTAATCCAAATAATGTCGAAATTTACGAAAAAGAGGGCTCTTATAGCGCGTCCTATACCACAATTATTAGCTTGCTAGGAGGAGTGGTTTTTATTATCTTTTTAATTACCGCTGTCACGCCCCTTCTACGGAAAATAATGAAGAGAAACACCTCAATGAAAAATAAACCTTACATATTAACTTTTCTTGCGTATGTTTTGTTTACGCTTTGGATTGTAGGCCTTTTCTTCACGTCCATACCTTTCGTGAGATCGTTAAGAAGATTTCTTTTCTCTTTGGCTATCTTTTTTTGGTCAATTGCTCTATATATGGATCCTCTTACAATCGTGATTTCCAAGTCGCGCGTTCAAAAGGGAATCGTGCTAACCAAAACGGGGTTACCAATCTTTAGCTACGATTTTGAGAAACAAACTGAAATGGATTCGAGTATTCTGGTTGGTGTTCTTTCTGCGATCAAATCTAGCCTTGAGATCATTGTCTCGTCGGGGAATTCGTTAGAAAGAATGCATTTTGAAGGTTCAGTATTAAATTTCATCAACGGAAATAAAGTGGTTTTGGTCCTTGTTTCCAGCGAAACCTTATCTTCAAATATTAAGTTAGTTGCCAAATTGTTTATCGACGAGTTTGAAGCTAGGCACAAGGACTTAATTGAAAAAGATATGGTGGAAACTGATGAAATGAGCGATGTTATAGATCTAATGCAAAATATCACGAATCGGGTTCTTCTATAATAGGAACTTTTTTTGAATTAAAGATAATATAATATATTCAATTTTTTTTTATCAATATTTTTTTGATAGAATTTAAACTTTCGGCGTTTACTCC
>WJKD01000975.1 GCA_014729315.1 Promethearchaeota archaeon
AATCCATAATTTGATATCCTCGCTTTCATTATGAACTATTCCAGGTTATTTTTCCAAATGAATGATAAATTAAAAACTATTTCATCTCATTTCAATAATTGAGTAGCCCTATCTGTTTTCTTCATTCTTTCGCCTTGTTTATGGGATAAGGAGCCTCCAAGAATTAGAGAATTTTGTCCATCCTAAGTAATTGAGAATTAAATTTGTCAAATTATGTTGAATCTCTTAGATTCTCACCAAAAGTCTTTTTTTATTAATTTCCTATATTTTCGCTATGGCAGGTAGAAAAAAAAAGGTTCTAACACCCATTTATAGAGATTTAATAATAATAATGAAGGGTGTTGTTGATTTAATGCTAGGGCAGATCCAAATCAAATGTCCCCTCTGCGGGAGTTGGAAGGTCACTACCAACGGTACCCGTCCAAGGAAGGGAAAGAGGGTAGAAGCATTTATTTGTAGAAACAAGAAGTGCAAGAACGGTGACCACAAAACTCCGAAGTCATTCATCCTAACTACTTCCTATGAATTTAAACAATTAATCTTTACTAAGCTTGAAAGGCTTTACGGGAACTTGCTTAAAGATGGTGCGAAATGCAAGACAGTGGCGAAAAAATACAAGGTCTCTCCCTCTCAAATCTCTAAATTGCGCGATGTATTTATAGAAGCTCTTGATAAGTTAGAAGGCCTTGATAAACTCGTGAAAGTACCACAATCGGACAGGACGATTTGTATGGACGAGACGTTCCTAAAAATAGAGGGTACTTCCGTTTATATTATCGTTGCAACGGGATATAAAACTCATAAAATCCTCGGATTAAAAGTTTCTAAGAGCAGAAAAGAAAAAGACATGCGGGAAGTCTTTGATGAAGCCGAAAAAAATACAAAAGAACGCATTTCAAACGTGATCTCGGATGGCTGGGGTGCTACTCAAAAAATGACTAAAAATCTTAGGCGCAAAATAACTCACGTTATTCATAAACACAAGAAACCTTACAAGAAAGTGTTAGCGAGGCATTATTTCTATACAAGAACCCGCCGAATAACTCTCGAAATCGGAATAAAAAACGATCTTTTCAAGAAGAGAGGCAAGCGAGTCTTCTATTATGCGGTCTCTAAGAAGCCACTCAACCCATTACCGCCGAAGAAACTTGGCAGACCGAAGGGCTCAAAAAATAAAAGTAAGAACAAGAAGAAATCCGTAAAGAATAATAAGCCGGGAAAGCGAGGGCTCCTTAAAGTGTTCTATAACGGCAAACGAGGGTACGTAAAGGTCGATCCCTATAGATTAACGCTTAAATTCAGTAAAACAATGGATCCGAAGCTGATATCTGTTCTGACAGACCTTCTTGAGCTATTTTTCCGTAAGACCATCCAAAACAACGTGGGAGAGGGTTCAAACAGCGTGCTTCAATCATTATTGAAGTTATGCGGTCCCAAAACGATATCTTCGGTCGAAGATAAGATACGCGCCTTTGCCATGATTAGGAACCGACCGGAGCTCTTATCAAAAGTGCAAATTGATCGGAATATACGCGGTACTTTTATTAGTTGTGATTTAATTACTCCAGAATTAGCTCATTTAATGAATCAAGGATGTACTCTTCAAATAAAATAAAATCTATTAATCTATTAGCAGAAATTAAGATTAATCTTTAGTCCAAGACAAGCTTTGCATTTTTTAGTAGTTCTTGGTCTTTATCTTTTAAAGAAGAAATTAATTCTTCCGACCAGGATTTTTCAATAATCTCACACCCTAAATATTCAAAAAACGCCCTCAAGATGGGACAAAAACCTTCAAACGTCTCTTTATCGAATATACTCTTACGAGGGATAATTTGCACGACAACTTCATACACATCTTCTCCATCCCAGTTGCTAGGCGTCGCATCCATGTAACCCGCCATGAGTTCAGCAAACAGCTCCACGGTCCATTTGGCATTCTTTTGATAACCAGGGGGGAGTGCTTTAAAAAGGTCAGAATTTGGAAACTCTTTATACCATTTTCTAACAACGCTCTTAGCGTAAGTAGGGGAAGCCATTAATTATTGTAATAGATTCATTTGCTTAAATGATTTATTGTTAATGGATTAATTATATCCTTGATTAGGTGGTAATTTCCTCCAGATTATTAGCCGATCTACTGAATAAAGGGTCCAAGCTTGAGATAAAACGAAAAAGAGCCTACTTTTAATTGATCATTCATTTGGAAAAATAACCAAAATTTGCTATTTCCTCTAATTGTTCTTTATTGTATAACCTTTTTACTTCCTTTTCTATAAGATGAATAATATTCTTATCTTTTTTCTTTTCTTCTAGTTGGGAAGTGCGACTTTTAGACTTTTTCTCTCGTTTTTCATGTTCTAAATTATTTTTTTGACTTCTTGGCCGAGTCTTTAGTAACTCTTGATAATACGAGGCTCCATCTTGAAAAAATTTTTTCTCTTCTTTACTATTTATTTTTTTCTGGAGACTCAACAGTTTTTGATGTTTATTTTTAATTTGCCTTTCTTGCTGAGCTCCATAGGGAATTTTTGATCCTTCAATCCTTTTTTCCTCCCTGTCGGATTCATTTATTAAATATGCAAAATCAATAGGTCCTTTTGCATCATATTTAAGATAATTTGATTCCATATAAAGCCCTTTAAAGAGGTCATTATCTTCTTTTCTTTTTACTCTCTTTTGGGGATCTTTTTTACTTCTCTTTTCACTTTTTAGTTCAAAATCGACTTTTTGGTATCCTCTGACTTTAAAGTTTTTATCTATATAAGCTTGAAATTGATGGGTACATACCAATTCTTTCTCTATAGATATAGTTGTTAAATTTGAATTTTTCTTAATAATTTCTGGGGGGAGAGTAACCTCTTTTTTTGTACTACATATTGGACAGATTAATTGGACTTTATGACCATCCTTGATATTTTTTTTACTCATTATCCTTAATTAATTCTACATTTAGATTTAAATACTCTTTGAATTTTACCATTATGGATTTAACATCTCTATTGCTAAATTTTTAATTAAGTATTTATTATAGAAATTATGGATAAAGAAGATAAATTAAGAAAAGAAGTGGTCAAAGCTGGAAAGGTATTGTTTAAGCGAGGTATAGTAGAAAACAATGAAGGAAATGTTAGTGTTAGAGTCCCAAGGAAGAAAGAGCTTATGATTACTCCCACAGCTAATCAAT
>WJKD01000084.1 GCA_014729315.1 Promethearchaeota archaeon
GACTTCATTGAGGAGAATAACTTAGACAACAGCATTCAAGGCGATGATATTAGTTTTTTTACTCAGTTTAAACTGGATAAATTCTTGTTCCAACCCCGGGATAAAGACGGAAATATAAATCTTAGACATTATGCCGGTCTTATGGTTGCCATTTTTACCCACGAAGCTAGAAAAAATGTAAAATCGGTAATTAAAAAGTTAAATAGGGTTGATCCAAAGTTAAAGCTCTCGTTGGATAATCTCAGAGATTTATACTTAAACGAAGAGAGAGTTAAAAACGCTAAAATTGCCCAGAATCTCGCCGAGGTCCTAAGTCAAGAAGGGAAACAAAGGTATCTCTGGTGGGGCTATACCTACATCCTTTACGACAAAATAACGGGGATCTGTCAAGTCGGTTTATCAAAAGTACCATATCCTCAAAGATTCAATTATTATTTGAAGTCAACTATTTTCGATGACTCATCACAGTTTTTTAAGGATGGTACTCCTCAAATTTATTATTTTATTAGAAAGTATCTTTACGAGAGTTATGGTAAGGATATCTTCCTAAATGACGAAGGACTTTTAAATATGGGATTAGTTAAAAAAAAATTTTCGGAACGGTTCGAGTTCAAACCCTTAAGTGTTGTTTGGACTAAAAAAGCACTTGCAACTTCCGAGACGGATCTCATCGCCTATGTAATAAGCGGAAGAGGAGAGTCTGATCTCTCCAATCTTTTTATTGGAGATGATCTTGTTATGGATCTAGACACATATACTCTCTTGGATGAGTTTGATTTTCTACCTCTATCTGAAAGGGATGAAGAATTGTTAAAAGAGTACAATATTGATGATTTAAAAAAAATCGCATCTCATTATACACTCCCCGAAGAATTTCTAAAAGGTCTTAATAGACCTCAAGCTAAAGCGTTAGGAGCAGGTAGAAATCAAGATTGGTTATTAGACGTTATTTTCTACACAGCTATGGGGTATTCTTTATCAAGAATGTATAAAGAGCTTAAAAAAGTCTTGCTTTTACTAAGTCGTATTCTACTTTTGTAAAAAAATATCACCAAGTTTTCGGAGATTTAGACCTTGCTAGAGATCGGTTCTTAGATCCTGTTCTAGATACATTAAGAAATATCGGTTATAAAAATCCAGAATTAAGAATGATTTATAATGATTTTTTCATAGAATTTGGAGAATCAGATATTTCATTATTTTTAAGCCTAGCCGAACAAGGGCTAACAAGAAAAGAAATTGAGCAAAAGTTGCTCTTAAAAGGTGATTATTTTGGTCAAAACTTTATATCCTTTCTTATATCAGAGATGTTTCCAGATCTTCAGATTTATGCGAAAAGTTCAAAAGAAAAGAATTCTCCTACATTTCTTGATTTACAATATTACCTTTTAGCGAAAAAATTATTATGCCTCCTATATCTACGTCCAAGAGCGAGTTGGGAGGGAATTTGTAAGGAATTCCAGTTTGAAGACCCTAATAGATTTTATACTATTGGAGAAAAGGTTTTAGGAATTAACACTAACTTGAAGGCAACCTTGACTCCCAGCTTTATTGAGTCTCTAATTGTCAAGATAATTGAGAAAGATCCATTTTTAAAATTAGAGATTGGACGATTCATGTTCGAAGATAAATACATAAAAATAGCTCGAAATAGCGGTTTCAGAAATCCTTCTGACTTAACCAAAATTGTATTCTTAGGACCGATTCTAGAAAAATTATTGAAAGAAGGTGGGTCATCAGATGATATATTGGACTATTTCAAATATATAGATTCAACAACGGGTGTGACCGTGACTCACTTCCCAATAGCTGAACTGGATAGAATTGCGAACATGATTTGGCGTCAACTGGAAGGTTTAGAAGGTGCTCGGAAAATTATTTTGTATGGGAAACTTGATGATGGAGTTAAAATTCGTTTTACAGATTCCGACATTTAAAATTCTCAACAAATTAATGAGTATTTTTAACCTTTCTTATCTGTAAAAATTCACTATTCCAATACTCCGCAATGTTTTTTTTGGTGAATTGCCTATTAATTATTAGATTGAATTATTATTTGACTAGAGTAAAAGAACTAAATAACAAATAAATTACGTAAAAGACCTATAAAATGAATTCCCGAGACAAGTTTGAGGTGAACGAGTACATCAGCTTGAAGTTGGAAGGCGATGCGACCGTAATTTACGTAAAAGGCGAGAAATTCGACCAATGTCGTTCGTTGTTTTTCCATAAACCTACTGAAATTAAGGAAATGGACTTTATAACCTCCATTGACGAGGCAGAATTTATAATGAACACTAAAACACAACGGTTTGAGGAAAATCAAGAATTTAACATCGATCCCACGACTGAATTCTGGGGGCACTGTTCGAAC
>WJKD01000085.1 GCA_014729315.1 Promethearchaeota archaeon
TACCAGCTTTTTTTCCTGTTCGACTATCTTATCAATATTCAAAAAATCTATACTGCCGTCAAGTGGATAAAAGTTATTGTTTTCGATAATTCCATAGTCTTTGGGCAGAAACCGTTTGTGCGGTTGCATAAACGTTCTGAAGACAAGCTTATTGTCCAGTATGATGTGGTACGAACGATTAATCGAGGGCGTTTTTACGAAACGGTCGTAATCCGAAAGATAGTGCCTGGAGTCATTCTTGTCCAATTGGTAAATGATATACGATTCGCTGAGAAAGCCGTTTTTATACATATCCAGCTTCTGCCGCACACCGGTCTTAATCGGAGATTTCAATTCCTTGCGCAGCAGCTTACGCCAACTGAGCGCTTTGCGAAAGGTTTTTACCAACGAGAAACTTTTCCGGGTAGATTTGTTTTTGGGCACTGCTAATTTTATTTCGGCTGATAAGCCAGGAGTTCGGAATGGTATTTGTTTATGATTGTTCAATATTTTCGCCTTCTTAATCGACTTTCGATTTTTTTTGTGTGATAGAGCTATGATATAACCTTTTTATAGCTATCCTGTTTATTTTTTTCTGATTTTTTTCTTTTTTCTTCGAGTATAGTTTGAATAATTTCTCTATGTGATTCAGTCTTGAAGTAATTCTCTAAAACAAGCAAGTGCTGAGTCGAATAAATTTTTTCAAAAATATTGAACTTTCGATTTAAGAATTTAATAATCCTGAAATTAATATAAGCAGCAAAAAGTCCAAAATAATAACCATGTTTGCGTTCATTGCATAATTTTATCCATTCATTACGAACTTGTAAGGGATCGGATAATTTTTCAGATATCTGTTTAATTTCGTTAAAAAAATTAGATCTATTTTCATTTAAAATTTTTTTTGCACCATAAGTGTCTTTTGATTGTTCGTAAGGAGTAATTGTAAAACTGTGATTTTTATAATCAGAAATAACAAATTTAATTAGAAAGCCCTTATTCCAAAGCGAATTTTTTTTTGCTTTTCTGTCAAATATTAGATTACCTTGACCATATACAATATAAGAGTCGTTATACTTCTCAAAACATCCGGGACAATGTGAATGTTGACAAATAATCAAATGAGCTCCCATTTCTGCAATAAATCGACAAGTTTCCATTAATTTTGGACTTGGCAGAGTATATGCGTTAATGCCGGAATGAAGAAATACTATTAAATAATCATATTTTCCCTGATTTTCTTTAATATTTCTCACAAAGCGAATGATGTTTAATGGATTCGCTCCTGGCGTACTCTCAGTTGCAATAGAAAATTCATTTTCAGCAATTCCTAAAAATCCTATTCGGAGTCCGTTTATCTCTTTAATAAGAATTTGTTCCGCTTTTTTGATATTTTCTCCACTACCAAAAGTTTCTATTCCCCTTTGTTCGCATAATTTCAAAGTATTTGTTAATCCAGAAACTCCATGATCTAGGATGTGATTATTTGCTAAATTAAAAATATCGATTCCAGCTTCAGAAAATCCATTGATACATTCATTAGGAACACCCAAAACGGGTCCATTTTTTAGTATAGGAGTGTTTTTCTTAATAAAAGGACACTCTAAATTAATAATTGACAAATCAGCCCGTTCAAAATCATCGAGGAGATCGTTGAACAATCCTTTTGCGTTGCCTTGTTTAAATAAGGATTCATTTTTTCCTAAAGGACATATATCGCCGCCTATAATAATTTCAATCATTAATTAAATCCTTTCTTCATTATTTGGTCGGATTCAGCAAAAGTTTTACTATCGACTTTTTCCCATTTTTCTGTGTGAAAATTGTACTGCTTGATTACTTTTGCTGGAACCCCAACGGCGATAGAATAGTCTGGAATATCTTTAGTAACTACTGAATTTGCTCCAATAACACAATGTTTGCCAATATTTGCACCGATAATAGACACATTTTCTCCAATCCATGTTTCATCACCAATGGAAACTGAACGATGAAATTTCGTTGGTTGATCTATCGTTGCTTCAGAAATATCCTCGTAAGAATGGAGATTATCGGAAATATAGACTTTATCAGCCGTTAGTACCTTTTTCCCAATATAAACATTACGAACAGAAACGATATGGTTAAAATTTCCCAATCGCGAGAGGTTATCTATTATCAGACGTGGATCATGCTCATCTATTTTAATTGCAGCAAGCCATACTTTTTTCAATATTCTCACGTTTTCTCCAATTTCCATGTACTTCGCATTTTGAATGTCCATAGGAAACAGGATACGAGACGTTTTACCAAAACGCCTGAAAGAGGAGCTAAACAATAAAGCCCATACTTTTTTGTGAAATCGTTCATATAATCTCTTTGTTTTCTCGTAGTTTATCCTAAACATATTAATTCCTGATATAATCAATATTTTATTGTTTGTGTGATTATTCATTATTTATTGTATTGCATTCTCTGTGAATTAACTCGTGCAAGTCTCTAACTATCAATAGTGATGCGTTTGTAATCTTTATAATTTCCAATATTCTTTATAAATATCACTTTTTTCTTCAATAGAATATATTTCTTAATCAAAGAGGAAACAACATTATGAATTATGCGATTTTGGCTCACATACTTTGCGAATTTTATCAACGAAGTAGCTCTAGGGGAAAGATTATTTTCTTTTTTCATAATTGACAATGCTGTATTCAACGGCTCATCGCTTTTGCCAATGATCGTTTGATTAAATACAAAGTGACGAATGGAAGTATTTCGCCTGATTTTCAATATTTTAGCGATCCGTTCTCTGAGTGCTTTTGGTAGATCTTCGTCTTCCAAATAACGCTCCATACGTTTAGTTAATATTGGGAGAACTTCTCTTAGTTTTCTATTTGCGGACCATGATTCATCGTGTACAAAGAATAGCGCACAAGGCTTTTTTGAAACATAGAATGAATAATAACGGGCTATTCTCATAATATAATCTTGATCACAAGCATGTTTAAATGATGGATCTAAAAGTCCCACTTTTTTTAAGACTCTACTGCGGAACAGAACACTTTCCCATACAGGTATTCCTTTCTCTAAAACATGTATAAGTCCCATTGGTGGGCTGATTAGTCCCTGTTTCCACTTATCAAGCGAACCGGAAATTTTTTTAAAATCACTCGTAACACGAAGTGTTTGCCCTGAGAAAAAAATTGCTTTGGGATTTAGATTTAAAGCGTTAATGGCATCATCATAAAAATTCGGTAATAATAAATTATCATCAGAAAGGAGAGAAAAATATGGTGAATTCACCATATTCAAGCCGGAGTTGAAATTATTTACAGCACCGATATTTTCATTATGTTCGTGATACACTACTCTGGAATCCTCTTGCGAAATTTTTAGTACAGTCTCTTTTGTCTCATCTCCGGATGCGTTATCACAAACACAAATCTGCAAATTTTGATATGTTTGTTTCAAGACGCTTTTAATGGCTCTTTCTAATAATTTGGGTCTTTGGTAAGTTGGAATTATTGCAGTAATTTGGGGCGCGTTTTCTCTGGATTTCATAAAAATAACTCCGTTTTTTTGCCTCAATATAACTTGCTAACTTTATTAGATCTCTTATAGATTATTTATATCAGAATTTTCTTTGGCGAATATGTTAACTAATTTTAACAGATCATCCGGTGTACCGATATCGATGCAGTATCTATAGTCAAAACTTAAAACTTGAATCGAGACCTGTGACCTATTGCAGCTTACAAAGTGTCTCCGATTGTTAATTCAATCTGATACGTCTTGTCCAAAATTTGATTTGAGGAAATATCCCCGTTTAACCTAAGATGCATAAATTTTGTAAAAGAAGGCTTCCAGATTACAATGCACCAGGTATATATCAAATCGGTGATACCTGGATTATTGTGGATTTTTTTTACAAATCCGGAATCGTCGACTTGAACCATATCCTGTTTGTGGGATTTATTAGTCGGGAAAAGTCCTAAAGTAATATCAGCCTTTTAATCGTTAATACGATCAATTAATTGAGCAAATGCTTCTTCAATATTGAAAATAATATCGGGGAATCCAAAAGCAACATTTGCATTATGAATAAAAGAATAAGTAATGTCTAGTGCAAAGGGAACGCCGTTCGTTTTTCATTCACTAAATATGAAAAATTTATATTTAGTGCTTTTTGTCTGCACAGATATTCGGGAATATCCCATTTCCCATTCTGTAGAATAAAGTTAGTGTTTGTGATATGTGTTCGCCGTATTTTATCCAAAAGATAGAGACATGCCGGTTTTGGTAGAAAGTTGCCGCTTTTAGTTTTATAAAATCCTATGGCAATATCTCTTTGCTTACCGGTATCGGCAATAGACGTTTGGCAGAGCCGGCAGCCGGAATGAGTCCAACGATTTCTTGAGAATTTAACAATTAATAATGGGTGTAAAATTTAGACTATAAATTGACACGATGTACACTAATTTACATGCGAAGTATTTAAATTTGCAATGACTTGATTCTCGGTTCTCCACTTAAGCTCAAAGTCACGAATTTCTTTTTGTGTATAAAAGTGTTTCACAAGTTTTGAATTATAAAATGTTTCGATATAAGATTTTGGAAAACGAATTGAGCTTTTAAATTTATGATAAATTTCAGAATAGTCTTTTTGTTCCGCAAGGTTTACGTTAATTAACTCGAAATTATCAATATTAAGAAATTCTTTGAACGCTTTATTTTTGCATTGGTTAAGATTTTCCAACCGGATAAGCAAGACTTTCGCTCTTTTACCGTCGTACACCTTGTATCCCTGATTTTTAGGGAATGGAGTTGAGTACACGTCAATACCGAATGCTTGCTTTAGTTCTTTATCAAACCACCAGAGTGGCTTTTCGTGATCATGCTTTTCAAAATATAGCTTGATAAGTTTAGTGACTAATTCATCCTGTCTTAAGGTTTTTGCTTTTTGAGGATAATTAAATTCCGGAAATCGATGATTTATATCCTGAAAAAATGAAGAAATATTTCTCGCAATAGGATCCCGGACTAATGTGATAATTGTCCATTTCTTGTTTGAATCGCTGTTTATGCGTTTCCGGAGGTACCTTCCTCTCGCGTAATGACCCGGTACACTATGTGTTAAATGAAATGAGTTTTTTAATACTTTCTCAAGATTTTCCAGATTTTCTTTTGTCAAAGTATGTATGTGATAAACTGCTCGATTTAGATTTAATGCATTCAAAGAATTTTGCAAAGTCGATGATCCCACTTTTCCCATCTGATATATTAATATCGGATTTTTCTGCCACCGATATTTTGAATAAAACCATAACATCTGGAAAGCTTTTGCAGTATAATAATTTTTAAAGGCATACTTTTTAAGTATTTCTCTTACCTGATTTTTTAGTGGCTCCATGAATCTTTCCTTTGTTAAAAAGTTTATATATACTTGAGTTGAGATTTGCCGAATACGATTTGTCTTTCAGTTTTCTACTTTAAAAAATTGAAAATATGAAACTTTATTTCTGGCATGTTCTTCAACAAATTAGAAAATCTTATTAGAGTTCTTTTGTACGATATTCCCCATTGTTTGATCAGTATCAATATCTTTGAATTCCCTGGAAATATCTATTTTTATTGGCTGAATCTCTTCGACGGATTTGTTTTTGAAAAAACCACTTTTTGACAAAAACAACGAAAGAAATCTTTGCCTTATTATATCACCAAATAAGAAATAACCTCCAATCAGGTATAGGATAGACGCAACGATATAACTGGCTATTAACAAAGGCAGAATGAGGTCACCGAACCAAACGAGGATCAACCATGTTGCGAGGTATGAGCCTGCGATCAATAATAATAAGCGGCTTAAATGAAGATAAAAATTCCTTACGGGAATATCCAGACATTTTCTGTAATACTTTGGAATCGTGTAAGCATAGTGAAAAAGTATTCTGAAAACATACGCAATTCCAGCCCCGACTAAACCATATTTATATATCAATAATCCCGTAGCCGGTAAAACAATGAACAGTGAGTAGAAATTTGCTTTAACTGTTATTTCCGGCTTATTTATGACCGTAGCAAATAACTGCGGCATTCGTATTGTTCCATTTAAGAAAAAACCAAAAGCAATCAAGGCAACGGGTAAATGCAGAAGATTTGCTACTTCAGAATCGAATATATAAGTAAAAAAAGGAAGTGCAAAAAAGGGAATTGAAGCTAGGATCGGTACAATGCTAAAAGTGATCACATCCTGCAGTTTATTGTATTGCGATTTAAGCAGATTATATTCCTTTCGCCCATAGAGCGAACATAATGATGGAAAAGCTGCTTTTGCAATTGAATTCTGAAAAAATAATGCTTTGCCCACATTGCTGTAGGCAAAAGAATAATATCCGAGAATGCCAATCGGCATTAATTTGCTAATCAGAAGTTTATCGATTTTTTGATAAACAGTCATGACAACTGTTTGAAGCGTCATCTTAGTCGCAAAATTAATATTTCGTTTGATTACGCTAATCGAAAACCCCGGTATCATCGCTGTCATCGGGAAAAAACGAAGTGTAGAAATAAAATATGAAATGATCAAAAGAATATACGACAGTGCATATAAGTAGATGACGTGAAATAGATTTTTACTTCCCAGAAGCAAAACCAGAATAATGCTAAGCTGACGAATCGCAGTCACTGCGACTTCGATGGAATTTGTATAATCCATTCTTTCAATGCCGTTGAATATTCCAAAATACAGTGATTTTGGAATTACCAGAATTGCAGCGATACCAAGGATTCTCAGCATCCTGACCGCTGTTTCATGATTCAATGAGGTAAGATTTATCCAGTTTTCAACGATTATCGGGGAGAAGATATAAATAAGTAGTCCAAGAAGAACGAAAATAGTCCAATAAAATAATGAACCGGTTTGAATTAAGCGATGGATATATTTGGGCTCGGTCTTGTGGTAGGAAGCAACTTCCCGCATTGTGGTAGATGTAACACCAAAATCAAGTGCTGTATTCAGGAATGTTCCGATCACGGTTGTGAAAAAAATGATGCCAAGTACATCTGCTCCTAGTTTTCCGTAAATATATTTTATGGCAAAGAAACCGAGCAAGATGGTTGTGAGTTGCCCAATCGTATTGTATATAATATTTTTTTTAAGTTTTGACATTACAATATATTATCTAGAAAATTCATAATTCCACATTGATACCATATATAATTAATGTTTTGCAAACTTTGTCTGATAAAACCTTAAACCCTGAAAGACAAGAAAATTAAAATGAGTCACATAGTTATAAGCAATTCCTTCTACCCGTTTTCCAAAATTGAAGCTATCGGGCGATAGATCGTAGCCATACTGCATTAATTGATTCTTCAAGCTTTTGAAAGCTAGTGAAACAGTTAATTGCTTTCTCGCAGATAAATTCGTTTTCCATTGATCCAGCTTATTAGTATCAGGATTGCTGTAGTACGTTTTTTTATCATACCAAATTTGCCCGGATTTTTCTGTGATCGCTTTTTCGCCATCATGTTTTTGTTTGCCGGGGAACAGCATATTTTCATGCCACTCAATATTCAGGAAATCGCACAGCGCCTTGCTTTCGGTTTCTGGCTCCCGAACCAGTTGTTCGTAAACCACGGTGTGAATTCTGTCCGGCGCTGCTTTTGCCGCCTGTAAACCAGCCACAATGCAATTTTTCGTATGCCTGATCGCGGTCTGAATATTCGCTGTGATTCCCGGAGGCTTCATTCCTTTGGCTATCGCCCGGTTCCGCACCTGAAGCAAGGACGATACGATTGCCCTCGGATCCCGGATGATATGAATGAAATGCGCATCAGGAAACAGATTCAGCAGCTCGGAAAACACCAGAATATTTTCAGGCGTTTTCTCAGAGATGTATTTCAAATTCTTTCGATCCGCCAACGGCAACAGCATATTTTCTACCAGTGTTCGCAGGTGTGCATCTGCCTCTTCATACGTGCAAAAAACGTCTATCCATTCTTTTTCGATTGAACCGTAAAGCTTCCTGCGTAAATCGATTATATCTTTCAGGTGCAAAAATTCGGGACCGCCGTAAATTTCCGGGTGTGAATCCAGCATGTTGTGTAGCAGCGTCGTTCCTGATCTCGGAGCGCCGCCGATAAAGATGAATCGATTTCCATTAATTTCAGACATAATATCCTCTTTTTAAATCTTTGCTAATTTGCTGTTGGTAATTTTTTTTGCATTTTTTCGCTTATCTTTATGCTCCATATTGAAAAATCTATTTTGCTCACGCCATAATTTGTAGGATAGCCTTCCCTCTGGTAGTTCAACATCGTCAAAAGTCAGGACTTGATCTTTGGGTACATCCCGTATTAACCGACAATCCTGTGCTAATCCTATAGGAATTAAGTTATCATTACGGGAAACCGGGATATTTTCACAAAGACCATAAGTCATATAACCACCCAAACCGTCAATTATCTCGCCGGCATGCAATTCTACTTTTGCAGTTGCTACGACGTCGACTTTCGGTTCGCCCGATGGAGTCAAAGTCGCATCATTAAATAACACTGCACGTGCTATACTATTTCCAGTTTCAAAATGACAGAGGTGATAGGGGCGATAAAAGCAGTACATTGGTCCCTCTCCTAATTTATAAAGGTTTAGATAATGTTTTTGAATCGGATGATCGTGTGTTCCAAGCAAAAAAACGCCAGGTGATGGATCGGCTCCCACAACATAATCGACAATCCCGGAGCTATTTAACAACAACTCTTGCGGAAAATAGTTTATCGTTTCCTGTATTGGTGTGCCGGATTCAACTTCCGGTCCGAACATTCCTCTGCGTCCGACTTTCATCCCTGTGGCATTTGCGACGATAGCTTGTTCAAACGAAATTTTGGTTCCATCAGCGAATGATGTTACCATTTCTGGTTTTTGTTTCCACTTCTCTGCAAAACCTCTCTGCGTTGTTGGATTGCGATAGGGATCGTGCAATCCTTTAATGTTGCCGCATAGAACCGGCTTAATACCGATTCCTTTGACAAAACGATACAAATTCATCAAAACCCCGGGTTGATCTCCGTCCGAATTCGTGATCACGACACCATTAGCGTCCGCATATGATTTAAGAATCGGACCAATTGTCCCATCAAGTTCTGCATTCATCATTATGACGTGTTTTTTATTTTGGATTGCATGAAAAACAACATTTGCACTGAATTCAACTGCGCCAGTTACTTCGATAATTGCATCAATGTTACCAGCTTCGCATAAAATATATGGATCTTCTACGATAGAATATTGCTGATGCGATATAGCCTGTTCCAGATCAGCCACTGTTTTGGGAGCCCTTAGCTCTGAGATACCGGTTTCATTGTACGCTCTCTCAGCGGCAGAAATATGTCGATTGCTAATCACTACCAGATCGATCCCTGCTGTATATCGAATTAATTGCAATGCGATCCCCCGACCCATGAAGCCAGCACCAATCATCCCTACACGAATTGGATTACCCTTTGCTTCTCTTTCTGCTAAATATTTGTCTATTATTATCATGTGAATTTCCACTTTTTAGAGGTTCATTTTTATCACTTCTATTAAATCTTCGGGACTTCCGATGTCGCGGTAAAAATAATTTTCAAATAAAATATGATCGATAGCTATATTATTACTTAAGGCAAGATTGAAGACTTCACCCAGATTAAGTTCGGTCTTAAAATTATCTGAGAAATATTCTAACTTTGCAGCAACGGTTTTGTGTAAAAAATCCGTAAATCTTGGAGTCCACACAGCAGTCATCCAGCTATGTTGCAGTCGGCTTTGCCGAGGTTTGATATATATTTCCCGGACTCTATTGTTTGAGTCAAATTCAACCAGATCCATTTTCTGCGGATTGCTTGCTTTGTAGATCCCCAACACGACATCTGAATTACTCTTTATTAATTGACTCAGTAAATCGTTAAATACCGATACCGGTTGAAGGATGATATCTGGCAGCCCAAACGCGACTATTTTATTTTTGATAAACGGATATGCCTGATCCAATGTGAATGGTACGCCAAAAGGGTGTTTCATTATTAAGTACGAAATATTAACCATATGTTCAGATCCATCACCTAAATACCGGGGGATGTCCCACTTGCCATTTCTTAGCACTATATGGATATCTTTGATTCCGCTAAACGCAAATCGATCCAATAAATATTGAATAGCTGTTTTCGGTTGATTATTCTGGTCGAATCCTACCGGAAATATTTCCTTGCTACAAGGAATTGGTGATAATCTTTTTGCTAAACCGGCTGCTGGTATCAATCCGATGACATTCTTATCAAATGATTTAAGCATTTTTATAGATCGGAAATTTTATCTGCATGTTTTTGATTGTAATTCTCCCAGGTGCGATCTTTCTCCGATACTACCGTTGCCCGAAGTGGCCATTTGATGTTGAAATACGGATCATTGTATCTCAACCCATTCTCGCACCTGGGAGTGTAATATTGAGTAACCTGATAGAATACGTTGGTATCGTTTTCCATGGTTTGAAAACCGTGAGCAAAGCCTTGCGGTACATACAGCATTTTGAAATTATTCTCGGTAAGTTCAAAAGCCAGCCACTGTTCAAAAGTAGGGGAATCCTGGCGAAGGTCAATAATTACGTCGAAGATGCTTCCTTTTATGCATCGAATGAGTTTAGCTTCTTCGTAAGGCGCAACCTGATAATGCATGCCTCGGATTGTTCCCTTCAATTTATTATGAGAAATATTTGCCTGAACCACGTTGGAACTCAATTGATTTTCATCGAACTCTTCTTTACACCATGCGCGGGCGAAGAATCCCCGTTCATCAGTCAACTTGTTTAATTCGATTACATAAGCATCTTTAAGCGCTGTTTTATGGAATATCATCAAAATCTCCAAAATAATTCTTCATCAATCTCTTTAACGCGAATCAAATACTGAATCTGTTTCAATCGTGTGTAAGGATTGAACTTAAACATTTCATCAGTCATATCAATTCTAGTAAATATGTCGTGTAATTGTTGTGCCCCCTCTCTCAGTGTGACGCTCGTCTTATATCCGATTTTATTGATTTTATCAAATCGGACCCGGTAGCTTCGATTATCACTGTCACTTTTACCAATTGATAAAGAGCATCCCGGAAAAGTTTCGGAAACAATCTTTGCAACGTCACGCACCTGGTAATTCTCATTATTGTCGCCCACATTAAAAATTTGGTTATGAATGTTTTGTTTTGGCGCTTCCAAGACGAATTTCATAGCTCTGGCAATATCGCGAACATGAACAAGTGGACGCCAGGGCGAGCCATCGCTCGTCATGTTGATTTCTTTGATTGTCCAAGCCAAACCGGATAGATTATTCAGAACCAGATCAAATCTCATTCGCGGAGATGCACCATACGCAGTTGCATTTCTCAAGAATACCGGTGAGAAATTTTCATCTGCTAGTATCTTGAGATGCTGCTCAACCATTGCTTTGCATTCTGCATATACGGTTTGAGGATTCACCTCAGACTCTTCGGTTTTCCAATCCTCATTTCCGGTACCATAAACGCTGCAAGATGACGAATAAACATAGCGCTGAACACCGGCTTTTTTACTTAATTCTGCAAGGTGTATGCTGCCGTCTCGATTTATACGATAGGTTACTTCGGGATTTAACTGTCCAATCGGATCATTCGAAAGATCTGCCAAATGAACAATTGCATCAAAGCCTTTTAAATCTTTGATTTCGATTTGTCTGGTATCTTTATTAATAATTGCAGGGAGATATCGAATGCCATTGTAAAGCCAGCCGTTTCGATAAAAGCCAGTGTCAATTCCGGTCACAGTATGACCGCTTTCAATAAGTAGAGATGCTAATACGGTACCGATGTAGCCCTCGGCACCTGTCATAAGTACATTCATTTTTACTCCTTCTTTACCATATTTTCCATGGTGCCTTCTCCGCAGTCCAGTAATCTTCGAGCACATTCTTATCGCGAAGCGTATCCATAGGATGCCAAAAACCAAAATGTCTGTAAGCTGCCAGTTTTCCCTCGTGTGATAGCTTTTCTAATGGGGTCCGTTCCCAAACTGTAGTATCGTCTTTAATATAATCTAATGCCGGCGGTTCCATTACGAAAAAACCACCGTTAATATATGCTCCGTTATTCAAAGGTTTCTCTCTAAACTGCGGAATTTTTTGTTGCCCGTCATTTAAAGTGAATGCGCCGAATCTTCCGGGAGACTGAACAGCAGTCAAAGTAACAACAGCATTTTGTTGTTTATGAAATCGGATTGATTCTGTCACATTTACGTCACTTACACCATCACCATAAGTCATGCAAAATGTTTCATTTTCTAGATATTGGCGAATTCGCTTCAACCGTCCTCCGGTCATCGTTTTTTCCCCTGTATCGATCAGCGATACTTTCCAGGGTTCAGCACCATTTTTGTGGTATTCCACTTGATTCTGTCTCAAATCGATATTTAAATCAGACATGTTCAGTGTGTAATTCAAAAAAAACTCTTTTATAACATATCCTTTATAACCAAGACAAATGATAAAATCATTAATTCCGTGTGTCGAATAAATTTTCATAATATGCCATAGGATCGGTTTTCCTCCAATTTCCACCATGGGTTTTGGTCGTAACGCAGTTTCTTCTGATAGTCTTGTTCCAAAACCGCCGGCTAGTATAACAGCCTTCATGAATTTCTCCTACCTTTCATTTTTTATATATATTTAGTTGTTAATTTTTTTTTGGTAATGCGAAGCTCCGAATACTTCATTATGATAAATGGAATCAATGAAAATAAAACACTCAAAATGATGTTTTGCAGTCTCATTTCATTTTCATGGATCTGACTAAAATATAACTCATACAAAAAACCTGGCATCAGGAAAATCAGATAAACATAATTTTTCTTTATTCTCATCTTCTCAATTAGTATGTATAAAATGTAACCCGCCGGTAGAAAAATTAATAAATAATACAATATCTTAACGATCCATAAATTGATGTACGCTAATGAAAATCGCTGCAGCGATAAATCCGCCCGCGGGGTTAGTTCCACAGAATGATCGCTTTTTATTCCGTTTATGTACGCAGAAAGCACTCTGCCGTCATATGAAATCAGAATATCCTTGAATTTGGTGTTATCGAAAACATCTGGAACTCGAAGACTCGGATGAGTGCCATTCTTATCTGTCAAAATGGTGCGCAATCGAAAAACCAGCTCGCCCTGATCCTGAGCCAGTGTGAAATTGCGGCTGTGCTTATCTCCTGAAAGCGATATGATTCTCGCCGGTCCCGATTGCCTGATTTCAGAAGTCGCCAGCTTCACCTGTAAGCTAATACGCGATGTCTCTTTCAGCCGGTTTGTCAAGAACCGGGCAGGTTTTTCAGTCGAAAGCCAGTTTTTCGAATCGATGACAAGTCCACTCGGCATCATATTATTTTGGAAATTTCCCTGTCGGACAAATACAAAAAGGTTGTTCTTTTCATCCTGAAAAATCCGCGCCCCGGTGAAATCGTACTCCGCCAGCACTGATCCTGAAGTCGGATTGAATCTTCCCTGATTAGTAATCTCCTTTTCATCGGCTGCACGATCATAAATTGCACAATATGAAATGATACCATGCCATGGTCTGTTCGCCGTTTGCTCGTTGCCGACCAGCAGTGGAAATGAATCATTCCAATTCATGAAGCTGGTCAATATGCCTGTCATCCAAGATAGTGTAACAACATTGATGATCAAAACAGCAGCGGCAGTAAA
>WJKD01000086.1 GCA_014729315.1 Promethearchaeota archaeon
AACTACCAAAATCCATTTACTCAAATAACCTCAAAATTTAATAACATTTATTTTCCGATCTCTTGTACCTTTCTTCTCCTATTAGTCTACTACCTCCCTATGAGGAAAAGAAATTTTTAGCACAACTTTTAGCCCATCCTTAATTTAATTTTTTAATATGTGCCGAATGTTTTTTCAATGCGCAAAAAAACCTTTTACCGTTGAATATGGCATCCTAAAAAAATTTATATCTTCGTGTCATTGGAAATATTTCCGAAAATATAATCTCCTAGGACACCATAACTTAGGATGGGGTTATTCATATTTGTCCGAGGAGGATCAACGGCTCTATGTAAAAAGAGATCTGACACCGATATATAAAGCCCATTGGAAAGACTTAATCTCACTCCGGACCAAATTTCTTTTGATACACGCACGAAAATCTTATCCATGGAAAAAAGATCCGAACAACATTCATCCAATAGATATCAGAGAAAAATATTTAATGACTCACAACGGAACGATTGTAAATTCTTCCGTTCCTCTGTTGAAGGACCCAAAATTGGAGCAAATTAAAAAATCAACGAATTTGGACACGAGAAAATATCTATGCTATGTCATCGACGAATTAAAACAAAGATTAGTATTGAAATCAGCGCTAGAATCGGTATTTGAAACGCTCGAGTTAGGTATAGGTGCAAATGCCTTTCTTTTTAACACAAAAGAATGCAATGTAATAAAGCGACAAAATAATCGGTTTAACGGTCGGCACAGAACGCTATTTATTGCGAAATATAACGAAGGATATCTTGTTAGCACTTCCCCTCTGACTAACAATCCTTTGGAAATTCCTAATAATTCTTTGATAAAGATTGATTTAGACACGCTTCAGCTTAAGGTGAACAAATTAGAAGTAGTATAGACAGATAAAGACCAAATAAAAGAAGTAGAGATAAAAAAAATGAATTATTTGTTTCGGGAACTTAGAGATCTATTAGGAGTTAAAAAAGTTCAGGAGCTTGCTCAGCGGGTTGTAGGCCAACTATCGGTAAAGCTTCACCTAATTCGTAAGCTATACGGAAATGAAATTGAAATTCCTCAACTTCGGTGCAAATCATAAGTAGCCGATTTGTTGAAAGATCCATACATTCTTTTACCTTTCCTGTGCGACGGAGAGCTATATCATGAAATCTTATTTTTTTCTTTTTTTTAATAAGCCGCTTATCCAAGAAGCGCGTGACACTCGTAGCGACTTTTGGTCAAAAGCCAAAAGCTCGAAAGCATCTACGGGAATGTACCAAACCTGCCAGCTTCCGGCAAGGGGAGGGCTAGTCAGTATGAACCCATGGTTAACTCACATGAATCGGTGGCTGAAGCCTCGTGAAAAAAGGGCTGCGAAACGGAAGATGATATGCTCTCTGAATCTGAGCAGACGCAGCTTGACCAAAAAGGCGATGGTATCGGGGGTATATGCTGGGAAATCATATATCAAATTTGGACGGATGATACCCGGGGTAAAGCCGAGACCTAAAGGTTCAGTTTCACGTTCATGGTATGGAACTCCGGAAACCCTCCACCCTTTTAAAGGAGGGAGGGGTGAGATTGGGACGAAGCGAGCGCTCCGGGTAATGCCGGAGAGAGACCGTATATCGGTCAATCCGAAAGGATGCCCACTTCCCATGACTTCCCGATTAGAGGACTCGCAGGTGATTTACCCATGACAGCACAGCTGCAATCCGGGATTCACTCCGGGCAGGGTCGTCAGCCTTATGCGCAGGGATGGTCTTCTTTCGACCATCAGAAAGCGCAGTCTGAGGTGAGTAAACTCCAGCGCAGAATCTATGGACTAACTCAAAGAAAGGAGTTTCATAAGGTTACACGAACTCAGAAGCTCCTTGTGAAATCAGCTTCCGCAAGATACCTTGCTGTACGCCGCGTGACTTCCAACAAGGGAAAGTTCACAGCAGGGGTTGATGGCGTGGTGATCGTGTCCGCAGAAGATAAATGGGCACTGATGGAAGACCTAAAAGATTTCAAATCATATAAACCAAAGCCGAGTCGGACAGTCTTTATACCAAAGAAGGACGGCACGAGGCGAAAGCTTGGAATACCCACCATCAAGGATAGGGCAATGCAAGCGTTACTTCTTATTGCGTTGGAGCCAGAATGGGAGGCTAAATTCGAACCTCACAATTTTGGATTTCGACCGGGAAGAAGTGCGATCGATGCGGTTCAGTATATTGGACGGGCGTTTGTTCCTACAAAGGGAAGGCGTCCCCATCCAGGATGGGTATTAGACGCCGATATGTCCGCTTGTTTTGACAATATCAGCCATGATGTATTGCTCAACAAATTAGAGGGGTTTCCCTTCAGACAGATTATACGCAACTGGCTTAAAGCAGGAAGCGTATCCCATATTGGATTTCGTATATCCGAAAAAGGGACACCGCAAGGCGGTGTAATTAGTCCGTTGCTTGCCAATATTGCCTTAAATGGCATGGAGCGTCTCTTTGGGATTTACTCCAGGAACGGAAATTATTTAAATCCCCAGAACAGAAGCAAGCAAAATAAGGGAATCTCCCTCTATAGATACGCGGATGATTTTGTAGTGCTTGCTCCAAGTAAAGCAGTCTTGGAAGAATATGTCCTTCCGAACGTTCGTAAGTTCCTTGCTGATGTAGGGATTTCATTTAATGACGCCAAAACAAGGATTGTCAATATTTCAGAGGGATTTAACTTTCTCGGGTTTCATTTTCGTAGATTTACCCGTAGAGATGGGTCAATCAAGGAATTTATCTACTCCCCCGTAAGGAAAAGAGTAGACCGATTCCTTAGAGAACTGCACATCTGGATTCAACAACGCCAGTCACTTTCCATAAAAGAGATTATCAAGGGGCTCAATCGACGCATACGAGGCTTCTGTAATTATTTTAAATGGAGCAATGCCCATAAATCTTTCGCATATATGACCCACAGGATCTATAAGCTGATGTGGAATTGGGTGCGCCATCGCCATCAGAGAAAACGGGGAGCGCGATGGTTAAAGTATCGCTATTGGCGTCCCGTGAGAGGAGGGAAATATAATTGGATCTTCCATTTTAACGGAGTTGCCTTAGCTCAACCATATACGCTTACTGTTAAATGGTGGAGGCGTCCTGCTGTAAGGATTCATACGAGTCCTTACGACCCCTCATCATTGAATTATTGGAAAACAAGGACAAAACGACACAAATGGGCTTTAAATATATGATAAGAGTTAGGAAGCTTGAGCCGGATGCGGTGAAAGTCGCACGTCCGGTTCTGATGAACAGAGGGTGGAAATCACCCTCTGATTCACGTTTTTAACGGACGAAACCGCAATTCCGCGGATCTTACCCTTCTCTGTCCAGACCGCCGCGAGGATAATTGGTTTTTCTATCGAACGATTGTGAGGATATTTTTTCATCATTTCAAGATATAATTTTCCAATCTGGGCTGCTTTCCTAGCAGGATAATTATATTCAGTTATAAAATACACCATCTTTTTTACCCTCTATAATTTTGTGATTTTTTTTAATAAAAGCTAAATTTTGAGGTAGATTTTGCGTTAGGAAGTTACTAGATGCTAAAATATTTAACATTTTTGTCAAAGAGTGCTCGCAATATTATTCGTCTCGATAGAAAAGAAATGCAAAAAACGTGTCTAATAAATGAAAAGAATATGTTAAGAGAAGAAATTATTTTAAGAAAAACAGTATCATTTTTAAATGCGGTTATTGAAAGTATTTACAGAAGTGTCTTAGAAGAATAATACGACGGAGAGAAAATCATTGAAAAAATATAGAATCCGTGTAATAAATTTGAAATTGCTTAGAAAGAAAAAGATCAAATAAAAAAAATAAAAGTAGATTAACTAAAAATAATTTATTCGCTTTCGCCTTCCTCTGCTTCTGCGGCTTCTTCAGCAGCGAGTTCTTCTTCCAATTCTTCCAAAGGAACAGGAGCAGGCGTTGTAAGCATTGAATATCCAATCCAGATGGCGATTATGCAGATTAGGATGATTAACAACCACAATGGGGCAACTACAAATAATCTCCAAGAGAAAAAATCGATACCCCATAACAAATCGGTAAGCATCGGAATTTCGAAGCCTCCGCTTCTGCCACCAAGAGATTCTAAGAATAGGTCAACGACAGAACCAAGCGTGTAAATTATAGCAATGAGCACGCCTACTATCATTATGATAAAACCTATTATTTTATCTTTCGCTATTTTTAACACCTTTTGAAATTTTTTTATGTTAATTTTTAATTAAAATTCCTTATTTCTAAAATTTATTTAATTAAATAAAAACCATTTGGTTATTGGGTTTTAATCTAAAAAGTGAAATTTGATTGTATTAAAATAAAATTTTATAACGAATAACTATTGGATTACACATTATTAAAGGAAAATATGAAATTTATGAAAGAGGAATAATCTCGTGAAGGAAAAGGGACTCTCAACTAGGTTCGTATTAATTATAGGGTCCAGCAACATGGATTTAAATATATATTTGGAGAGACTCCCTCAACCTGGGGAGACGGTTACGGGAGGAATTTTCAAGCAATTTTTAGGGGGAAAAGGTGCAAACCAAGCAGTGGCATCAACTAGATCAGGTGCGCACACGGTATTCATTGGAAAGATTGGAGAAGACGCGTTTGGAAGAAAGATGGAAGCTCAACTTATGAAAGAAGGCGTAAATATCAATTATTTAATCAAAGACTCGGAGGAGCATAGTGGAGTGGCGTTTATAATGATTGATAATCGCGGCGAGAATATGATCAGCGTAGCACCAGGAGCGAATTACAAATTTACGCCTCCGGAAATAAAAAAGTATTCTGAAATTATTCAGAACGCTACAGCTCTCGTGGTTCAGATGGAATTACCCGTAAACACAATCGAAAAAATCTTTTCTATCGCTTCTCGAGGAGATACCATCAAAATATTAAATCCAGCGCCATTAAAGCCAATTTCTGCTGAGATGTTGCAAAATATTGACATATTAGTCCCAAACGAGGGGGAATTGGTGAAATTAGCCCAATTGTTAGGGTTCGCAAAAGACGAAGAGGATTCTGCGGAAGAGAGCATCGTTGAGTTTTCGAAGCACATCGCGAACTTAGGACCTCGTTATGTTATTACCACCTTAGGTAAAAAGGGATGCGTTATTTACGATCGAACCACGGACAAAGTAACAAAAATTCCTTCGTTTAAAGTGGAAGCAGTAGATACTGTGGGGGCGGGCGATTGTTTCAATGGCGTCTTAGCGAGTAATCTTTGTAAAGGAAAAACGGTCTATACCGCAGTGAAGTACGCAACTGCTGCCGCCTCTATTGCGGTAACCAGAAAAGGTGCTCAAGAATCGATGCCATATGAAGATGAAATAGAAAAAAGATATAAATCCTTTAAACAAAAATCTGAGGAATAAAGAGTGTGTTGATATGAAATACACATTATCTGCTCAAAGAGGAACGAAATTAAGAAGAAATACCTCCTCAGAATTGATAATAAAAACTGAACAAAAAAATTTAGATTTTTTATTACTTATCAAAGGGAATCGTTTTCTTACGGAAAATCTCACTCTTTCGGACTTACTAATATCACCTAATGCCTATTACATGGTAATTAATAACGGAGACCACGAAATAACGCTATCATTTAATCAAGAGATTTCCAAACACCAAATAATATATAACCCCTATAAATACGAACAAAGCGAGAAGAAAAAGTTAGAGAAACGATATTTTGAAAAAAATTATGATGTTCCACACGATTATGTAGACACACTACCTAAATGGTATAGCTTTAAATTTACTTATCCGTCCTATAATCTCATATTTGTTCGTCCGGAATGTGGCATTTCAATCCAAACGCACAAACATAGAAGCGAATCTTGGGAGATTCAACAGGGAAAGCCCATCGTTATTAGTGATAACGAAGTTCATTATTTTGTGGAGGACGGTGCTCATTTTACTATTCCATCGGGCTCCTACCATTCGATTATTAACCCGAATAAAGAAAAAGAGAGATATGTGCTGCTAAAAGAGAGATGGAGCGGTGATTTTCAAGAAGGAGACATCTCTCGCGCATTCAACCCCAACCATTATTATTAGAACAGATCTCCTAAGAAATTCTTGATCCGATTTTGCTTCGTGTGCGAATATTAATTTAAGCGCTCAAACTAGCTGGATAAGACGCTTAAAAAATTTTTCCTTTCTAAGACCTTCTCGGTAAAATCCCAAAAATTTTAATGAGATCCTTCACTAAGAAGACTATAATATCTAAATTAGTTCAGATTAATACACACTATTTAAAAAATTAAATGTTCTAAGGTGAAAAAATATGGCTCCCGACGAAGAAAACGAAAACGAGGAGAACGAAGAATTAGAGGAAGAATTGGACGAAGAGTCTGAAGAAGACGAAGAGGAAGAAGATATTGAGGAAGAAAAAGAAGAAGAATTGGACCAAGAGGAACTAGACGCCGAAGCAGAGCTTGAACGGTTAAAATTCCATTATAGAGGACATACATTAGAAGAACTCAAAAAAATGAACATGGACCAATTTATCCAATTACTGCCTGCCAGAGCACGGCGTTCCTTAAAGAGAGGGCTACCTCCAAGACAAAAGAAACTCCTTGAGCGATTACGAAGAGCTTACCGAGCGAAGAAGCGAGGAAAAGACCTGCTCACTCGAACGCATGTGCGCGATATGCTCATCTTTCCCGAGATGGTCGGATTAAAAATCGGCGTGTATAACGGGTATCAATTTATCACCGTAGAAGTAAGACCTGAGATGATTGGACATTATCTTGGCGAGTTCTCTATTACGAGAAGGCGTGTACAGCACGGTTCTCCGGGAATTGGAGCGACTCGTTCGTCAAAATATGTGCCGCTGAAATGATCAATTCTATTTATATAAAATACACAATAAATCAGAAAATTATTCAAAACAACTCCGGTGTAAAGAAAAATGCCAAATTGGAAGTACGCTTTTACAGAACAGAAGTATGACACTGATAGGATTGCAAAAGCTTCTGGAAGGGACTTACGAATTAAGCCGAAGCACGCTCGAGAAATATGCGCAGTTATTAAGGGTATGATGCTTGAAAAAGCCAAAGAATATCTGGAAAAGGTAATTCGTATGGATCAATCTGTCCCATTTCGTCGTTATAAAAAGAAAACCGCTCATAAAAAGGACCTAAAGCAATTCAAATGGTACGCAGGAAAATATCCTCGGAAAGCAGCTGCAAGAATTTACGAAATTCTTACCGCAGTCGAATCAAACGCAGAATACAAAGGTTTAGATATCGATTTCTGTCGAATTATTCACGCTGCTACGCATAAGGGAAGGATCATAAAGCGGTTTATCGAGAGAGCTCATGGACGCTCAACACCGCACTATAAACACCTAAGCCATGTAGAAATCGTGGTGTACGAATTTCCGAGCTAATTCAACAGTAAACCTATTTCATTTTTCACAAACTCATTTTCTCTGACCTGAGAAAGAGGTTTATAATCTCGTTTCGTTATTAATAAAAATTAAAAATCAATTTTTCATTTAGATTCATATAGACTAATTTATTATTTTCTTTCCAAGTAAGATATGGAAAATATTCCATCAAATATTACGCCTTCAAAAATTTTAGAAGAGTACGATCGAGGAACAATTGATAAACTCTCTGCGTTAAATCTTCTCATCACTCTCATTAATAATAGCAATGACAACAATGAGAGATGCCAATGCGTAAAATTCTTGGAAAGACTTCTTCATTTAGGCTTGCCCGTCTTTAAGTTTTTAGAGAACTTGATGGTTTCGGATTCTCATAGCGAAATTCGAATACTTTCAAGTAGCTTAATTGCGAAATACTTTCAAAATAAAGCGCAAAAGCTACTCAAATGGGTCTTAGACCACGAAAAAGAATATAACTGTTTAGTTTCTGCTATACAGAACCTACAGAGCATCGAACATCCCTATGCGAAAGAACTTCTAGTCGAAGAAATTCAAAAAATTTTGAATACTAATTATTTAATTCAAGGCAAAAGTTTTACTACGAAATGTTTTAAAAAAGATTTAAAGAGACTTGCTCAAAAAAAGCAGTTATGCGATTTCTCGAAACAAGAATTAGGAGAAATCATCATCAATTATTACACGATCAAAAATCTTAAAGCGAAATTTATTAATGTCTATTACGAATTAGAAAATGCTTTAATCACGGTCTTGGATTTATCAGATATCGAATATGAAGTCAGAGGATGGAAGGCTGAATTCAATAATAACATCCGCGAGCTTTCTCAAATTACGGGTCTCTCAAATCTAAGAAATATAAAAAAATTGTATTTAGCTCACAATTATATTTCGGATATAAAGGATTTGATTCATTTACGCAAAATTACGCACCTATATCTCGCCAAAAACCAACTAGTCGCTCCAGAAAATCTTGAATACTTGAAAATGTTTCCAGACTTAAGGATACTCGATATATCAGGGAATCCAATCGCAGAAAAGATCAATTTAAGTGATTTTAGAGGAGTACAAATTAAATTAAGAGAACATTTTCATTACATATAGCTTAAGTGATCGATTTTTAAAAGTAATTTTTTTTTCGAGACTTGAAAGCTAAAGCTTTAAGATATTTTCAAGTGTTAAAAAAAATGGTTTAGACACCTGTAATAAAGAATTAAAGTTGACAAAAATATCGGAAAGTCAAATTTCTCGAGTGAAAACTTATAAAGTTTGCGATTTCTTCTTCAATTTCTTGATTTTTATAATAAAATTAAAATTAAATCGATACCTTTATGCATTCATATATGTGTTAAAACAAATGCAATATGTTTGTATAATATATTATTAGAGATAACTGAAAAATGTTGACTGGTGAACATTAATGCCCCTCTCTAAGCACTTCGTCACGTAAGACTTCCTTACTGAGGTGAAATTGAGCAGGGCATTAAGCTAATGCAAATTAACGAATATTTACGATCCGAATTAGTCCGTGCTGGGTTTGCGGGCATTGATTTACAAAAAACTCCGTTAGGTGTCCGAATTACTTTAAAAACTAGTCGTCCTGGGCTAGTAATAGGTAAGGGTGGTAAAAGAATTCAAGAAATCACGGATACTTTGCAGGAAAAATTCGGGCTTGAAATGCCGCAGATAGAGGTGGACGAAGTAAAGGAACCCGACCTAGATTCTCAGATAATGGCAGAAAGATTGGCCTATAGTTTAGATCGAGGGCGCCACTATCGAAGAGCGGGTTATTATATCTTAAGAAAAGTAATGGATGCCGGTGCAAAAGGCGTTGAAATCCGTGTTTCTGGAAAAGTAACCTCTCAGAGAGCGCGCACGCAAATATTTAGA